>JAGCCX010000021.1 GCA_017651465.1 Bacteroidales bacterium | reverse complement strand
CGCCTCGCAGGAGCGAGTCTCTTTCGAGACTACTATCCCCCTGCACCCCCAGGGGACGGGGGAAGGGTCCCCCGAAACCCCTTCTGTCGGCACTTCGTGCCTCCGGAGCACTCTCTCCGACGGCAGCAAGAACTATGACGCTACGGGAAGCAGTGCCGGTTGTGGCGGGGCTGCTGATGCCCCCGGATGCGTGGCCGCCCGTGGCGGGGAACAGCTTCCGGACCGTAGCCACCCTCGGCTCCGTAAGAGGGAGGGGCCCGCGGAGCGGGAGGGGTCGCGAAGCGACGTCCGGGAGCTGTACTCCGACACGGGCGGAGCATTTTATCACGGCGAAGCAGTAGCCGTAGGAATGCTATACACATCCCAAGGCGAAGCAAAACAACGGATACAACAACTCCTCCGCAAGTACCACCTCCCCGTCACCGACCCCTTCACCCCCACCCAACTCCACCACTACACCCTCTCCGACAAAAAACGCACGGCCACCACAACCCGCATCGTAACCGTCAGCACCATAGGAACATACACCTTCCGCAGCCTCACCGACATCGAGCTCCTGCAGCTAATCAAAGCCCGCAAAAATGAAGAATAGCATAGGCACCAGCGTAATCCTCACACTCGCCGGAGAATCTCACGGCAGTATGATCTGCGCCATACTCGACGGCCTCGCCCCCGGCATCCCCGTCGATGAGCAGTTCATAGCCTCCCGCCTCTCTCTCCGCCGCCCCCAAGGCCCCGCCGATACCGCCCGCCGCGAAAAAGACGCCTTCAGCATAGTAAGCGGCGTATTCGAAGGCCGCACCACCGGAGCCCCCATCACCATACTCATCCCCAACGAAGATGTACGCAGTGCCGACTACGAACGCACCCACGCCCTCGCGCGCCCCTCTCACGCTGACTACGCCGCCCACATCAAGTACGGCGGCTTCGAAGACTGGCGCGGCGGCGGCCACTTCAGCGGCCGGGTAACGGCAGGCATAGTTGCGGCCGGCGCCATTGCCGCGGCAGCCCTTGAAGCCAAAGGAATAAGCATTGGCACCCACATACTTGAGTGCGCCGGTGTAAAAGACACCCCCTTTAATCCCACCGATCCTTGGGCGCAGGTTCAGGCCCTGCAGGGGATGGATTTCCCCGTCCTGTCGCCCGTACGCGAGGCGATGGAGGAGCGAATCCTTGCCGCCAAGGGCGAACTGGATTCAGTAGGCGGCATAGTGCAGACTGCGGTATGCGGCCTGCCTGCCGGAGTAGGCGAGCCCTGGTTCGGCTCGGTTGAAGGGGTGCTCTCCAACGCCCTGTTCTCTATCGGCGGCATCAAGGGAGTAGAATTTGGCAGTGGCTTCGCCCTTGCCGGAATGAAAGGCTCCCAGGCCAACGACGCCTACACCGTTAGCGGAGGCAAAGTACTCACGCAGACCAATCACAGCGGCGGGGTAAACGGTGGGATATCCAATGGTATGCCATTGATTTTCAGCGCTGTAGTAAAGCCCACGCCGTCCATCGGCAGGCCCCAGGACTCGGTGGATATGAGCACCGGGGAGGCAGCGCAGCTTTGCATCGCCGGACGTCACGACCCGGCCATAGTCAGGCGCGTATGTATCGTGGTAAGCAGCCTAGTGGCCATAGTGCTGTGCGACCTGCTTGCCCTTAAGTTTGGAACCGACTACCTCAAATAAATGCAGTACGGACTCATAGGCGAAAAGCTCGGACATAGTTTCTCCCGTTTGATTCACGGGAGACTCTCTTCCGATTCTTATGACTTGTGCGAACTCTCTCCGGATCAGCTCCCCGACTTTCTGCAGCGGCGGGACTTCCGGGGTATCAATGTCACTATCCCATACAAGCAGGCGGTGATGCCTTATCTGGATGAACTGGGGGAGTCGGCAATGGGAGCCGGAGCCGTAAATACCATAGTCAACCGAGACGGCAAGCTTTATGGCTATAATACCGATTATGACGGCTTTATAGCCCTTGCCAGGCACGCCGGAGCCGATTTTTCCGGCTCCCGTGTGGTGATCCTGGGCGCCGGCGGAGCCGCCAAGGCGGTGCGTGCAGCAGCTTTGGCAATGGGGGCCGCCTCGGTAGTGAATGCCGTGAGGCGCCCTTCCGCCCCGGAGCATCTGCTCATTTCCGATCCCGCTTCTTTTGAGAATTGCGATATAATTGTCAACGCCACTCCGGTGGGGATGTTCCCCCGCTGGCAGGACGCTCCCATAAAGCTCCCGGAAAGGCCCCTCAGGGCCGTGCTCGACTGCATCTACAATCCTCTCCGGACCTCGCTCGTCCTTGATGCCGCCGGCCGGGCAGTGGACGCGCAGGGAACCGTGTCCGCCCGTGGCCGCGTGAACGGGAGGGGCCCGGCGCTTGCGACGGGAGGGATGAGCGAAGCGAAGTTCTCCAGCGTTCCTGCCCGGCCGGCAGCTGAAGGTGGGCTGTATATGCTTGTAGCTCAGGCCGTAAGGGCACGTGAATTATTTACCGGGGAGCCTCTGCCGGACGAAATAATCGAGCGCGAATACCAGCGTCTCCTCCACTCCAAACGTAACATCGTCCTTTGTGGTATGCCGTCCTGCGGCAAATCCACGCTGGGCCGTGCCCTTGCCGATGCGAGCGGGCGCCGCTTTGTAGATACCGACGAGATAGTGGCCCTCCAGGCCGGGATGGACATACCCCGGATATTTGAGCTCGAAGGCGAGGCCGGCTTCCGCACCCGCGAGACCATTGCCATAGAATCGATAGCCTCCGAGCAGGGCCTCGTAATAGCCACGGGAGGTGGAGCGCCGCTTAAGGAGCAGAACGTCAAGCTCCTCAAACACAACGGATTGATCTGCCTCATCGAGAGGGATCTCCATCTGCTCTCGCCCGGCTCGGGCAGGCCGCTTTCGCGCAGCCGCGCCGAACTGGAGTCGCTCTGGACGGCACGCCGCGCCGCATACCTTAAGGCCGCAGAAGTATGCATCGACAACAACGGCCCCATCGAGAACACTCTTGCCCAACTCCTCGCCTATGTTGACTAAAGACAAAAAGATACTAATTGTAGGCCTTGGCCTGATGGGTGGCAGCTACGCTCAGGCCCTCAAGCGCGAGGGCTTTACCGTTGGCGCCATAACCCGCTCGCAGGGCAGCATCGACTACGCCCTCGAGCGAGGCTGGATTGACTGGGGCAGCACCGTGGTCGATCCCCGGGAACTGGGTACCTATGATATAGTGATTTTTGCCCTCTACCCCAATGTGCTCCTGCGCTGGCTCTCCGAGAATCAGCAGTACCTCAAGGACGGCGCTCTGCTTACCGACGTTACCGGCATCAAAGGGCCGGTGGTGTACAAGGTACAGGCTATGCTGCGTGCCGGACTTGAATTCGTGGGAGCTCACCCTATGGCGGGCCGCGAGGTGTATGGAGTGCGCAATGCCGACTGCTCTATCTTCCAGGGAGCCAATTATATAGTTACTCCCACTGAAAGTAATGATCCCGCCGCCATAGAGGCTGTGGAGGAGCTTGGACGGGTGCTCGGCTTCGCCCGGATTTCGCGCCTCAGCCCGGAGCGGCACGACGAGATGATAGGCTTCCTGAGCCAGCTTACGCATTGCATAGCGGTGGCCCTTATGACCTGCCGCGACGTGGAGCATCTGTCGGCTTACACCGGCGACTCGTTCCGCGACCTCACACGTATCGCCCGTATAAACGACGAGATGTGGAGCGAGCTTTTCCTGCTCAACCGCGACGCTCTGCTGGAGCAGATTGATTTGTTTATGGCCCGGATGCAGACCCTTCGCGAGGCTATCGCAGGGGGCGATTCGGAGCTTTTGCGCTCCCTGATGAGGCTCTCTACATCGAGGCGCGCCCTGTTTGATAAATGACCGGAATATGAATATGCGATTCAACCGCGAGCTCTTCAGCCCGCAGGAACTTAAAAGAATGTACGGCGTAAGCCCCGAGGGGGCAGCCCACAAAGAGCAGAACGACCAAGAAGTAAAAGCCGCCCTTGACGGTTCGTCATCCAAGCTCCTGCTCGTC
Source organism: Bacteroidales bacterium (assembly GCA_017651465.1). Classification (GTDB taxonomy): domain Bacteria; phylum Bacteroidota; class Bacteroidia; order Bacteroidales; family UBA932; genus Cryptobacteroides. The sequence continues at coordinate 15,794 of JAGCCX010000021.1, read as the reverse complement.
ATCGGCCCCTGCTCGGCCGACCGCGAAGACGCCGTCATCGATTATATCTCAAGGCTGCGTCCCCTTCAGGACAAGGTTAAGGACAAGATAGTCATAGTGCCCCGTATCTACACCAACAAGCCCCGCACCACCGGCGCCGGCTACAAGGGAATGCTGCATCAGCCCGATCCCATTGCCAGCCCCGACCTTTTCAAGGGCCTGGTGTCGATACGTCGCTTGCACCTTAAGGCGCTGGAACAGACCGGTTTCTCCTGTGCCGACGAGATGCTCTATCCCGAGAATCACTTCTTCCTGTCCGACCTGCTGTCGTATGTGGCGGTGGGAGCCCGGAGCGTCGAAGACCAGCAGCACCGCCTGGTGGCCAGCGGCCTCGATATCCCCGTAGGTATGAAGAATCCCACCGGCGGCGACCTGTCGGTGATGATGAATTCTATATTCGCCGCCCAGCACGGCCATTCGTTCGTGTACCGCAACTGGGATGTAGAGAGCAGCGGCAATCCTTACGCCCACGCCATCCTGCGCGGCTACGTTGACAGTCACGGCACCAGTCATCCCAATTATCATTACGAAGACCTCAGGCGCCTGGCGGACCTTTACGCCGCCGGCAACTTCCTCAATCCCGGAGTAATAGTTGACTGCAACCACTCCAATTCGGGCAAGCGCTACATAGAGCAGGGGCGCATTGCCAAGGAAGTGCTGCACAGCGCGCGCCACTCCGCCGACATTGCCCGCCTGGTGAAGGGTCTGATGATAGAGTCGTACATCGAGGACGGCTCCCAGAAAGCCGGAGAGAACATCTACGGATGCTCTATCACCGACCCTTGCCTGGGCTGGGAAAAGACCGAGCGGCTCATTCTGGAGCTCGCCGATCTGCTGTAGCCCCGGAGCCCGCAGGCCCGGAACTACAGCTGCTCATTATTGGTTAAGGACGTCGGCGCTGCCGATGAAGCGGGCGAGTTCTTCGTCCGTCACGCGATAGTTCTGCATCTCGCCGGAGAAGTAGCTGTCGTAAGCAGCCATATCCACCATTCCGTGTCCGGAAAGGTTGAAGAGTATGGTCTTGGCCTCTCCGCTCTCTTTGCATTTGAGAGCCTCGTTGATGGTGGCCGCAATGGCGTGGCACGACTCGGGTGCGGGGATGATGCCCTCGGTGCGGGCAAAGAGCACGCCTGCCTTGAAGGAGTCAAGCTGGTCGATATCAACGGCTTCCATATATCCGTCCTTCATCAGCTGCGACAGAATGACGCCGGCTCCGTGGTAGCGCAGGCCGCCTGCGTGTATTGCCGCCGGCTTGAAAGTATGTCCCAGGGTGTACATAGGGAGGAGGGGAGTCATACCGGCTTCGTCGCCGAAATCGTACTCGAATTTGCCCTTGGTGAGCTTGGGACAGGAGCAAGGCTCCGCGGCAATGAAACGCGTCTTCTTGCCGTCCTGGATGGTGTGCCTCATAAACGGGAACGCAAGGCCGGAGAAGTTGGATCCGCCGCCGAAGCAGGCGATCACCACGTCGGGATATTCGCCGGCGAGGGCCATCTGCTTTTCGGCCTCCAGGCCTATGATGGTCTGGTGCAGGCACACGTGGTTGAGCACCGAGCCCAGGGCGTACTTGCAGTTGGGCGTGGATACGGCGAGTTCGATGGCCTCGGAGATGGCGCAACCGAGCGAACCGCGGTCGTTGGGATTAATGGTAAGGATATCTTTACCGGCACGCGTTGACATTGAAGGAGAAGGAGTTACGGCGGCTCCGAAAGTCTGCATTATGCTCCTTCGGAAGGGCTTCTGCTCGTAACTTACCTTAACCATATATACTGCGCACTCGATGCCGAACTTCTTGGTGGCGTAGCTCAAGGCTCCTCCCCACTGGCCGGCTCCGGTTTCGGTGGTGAGGTTGGTGACTCCCTGCTCCTTGGCATAGTAGGCCTGGGCCAGGGCGGAGTTGAGCTTGTGGCTTCCTGCAGGCGAGATGCTCTCGTTCTTGAAATAGATGTGCGCGGGCGTGCCGAGGGCCGCCTCAAGTTCGTAGGCTCTTACGAGCGGGGTGCAACGGTAAGCGGCGTACTGCTCCCGCACTTCCTCCGGAATGGGGATCCATTCATCCGTCTGGTTGAGTTCCTGATCGGCGCAGGCCTTGCAGAAAATGGGGTAGAGGTCTTCGCTCTTGAGCGGCTCCTTGGTGGCCGGATTCAGGAAAGGCAGGGGCTTGTTGGGCATAACTGCCTGGATGTTGAAGAAATGGGTGGGAATCTCAGATTCCGGAAGCAAAAACTTTTTCTGTTTCATAATTGTATTGATTTGATTGGTTGATTGTTGCAATAAAAAAGAGGCCGTCCCACTCCGGACAGCCTCTATGTATTATAGCGGTATATACCTACTTAATATACGTACTAACGGGCCTGACCGGAGATATCCTTCAGGCGCCACCAGAAATTGGACTCGAATATGCTTGAGTTGTAACGCATTCTTTCGCAAATATAAGCACTAATTTTAAATATGCAAGAGAAATTTTGATTATATTTGTAACTATGGATAGAAGACTGTTTTTGAAGGGTGGCGCGGCCGGTGTTCTGGCCCTCGCTCTCTCTTCGGGAAAAGTTTACGGGGCGTCTTCCCGCATCTCCGCGGGAGAAGATTGGTCCAAGGCGGCTCCGCTTGCCGGCAGCTACGATGTGGTGGTTTGCGGCGGAGGCCCGGCCGGCTTCATTGCGGCGATTGCCGCTGCCCGTAACAGCGCAAAGACCGCAATAATAGAGCGTTATGGTTTTCTGGGCGGTATGGCCACTATGGGTTACGTGGCGCCCATCAGCGAGTTCGCCTTCGGCGGCGAGAGAGTTATAGGCGGCATTCCGTGGGAGTTCGTCCAACGGCTCGAGGCTATGGGCGGGGCCTTCGTGGAGTGGCCCAAGGGCAACGTGGACTTCGACATCGAGCTCTACAAGCTCTGCGCGCAGCGTATGGTTCTCGAGGCTGGCATCGATCTGTATATGCACTCTTCGCTCATAGGTTGCGAGGTGGAAGGCGGCAAGATACTCCGCGTAATAATCGAAAACAAAAACGGACTGGAATCGCTCTCCGCCGGGCGCTTTATCGATGCCACCGGCGACGGAGACCTGGCTTGTCTTGCGGGAGTGCCTATGCAGCAGGCCGGAGACCTCCAGCCCTCGTCGTTCTGCTTCGTGCTCTCGGGTGTCGATACCGACAGCGCCCTCCTTCAGCGCTATATGTACCACAGCGGCAAGAAAGGCTCGAGCGAGTGCAAGCCCATAAGGGAGAAGCTCCTCTCGCTTAAAGCCGCCGGAGAGCCCCTGCCCGATTTCGGGGGCCCGTGGTTCAACAGCGTGATGCACAAGGGGAGCGTTGCCGTAAACATCACCCGTGCATCTACCGATTCTACCGACAACCGTGATTTCACCGCCGCCGAGTGCCGTCTGAGGGAAGATATTTTCACCTTTACCGAGGCGCTCCGCAAGATTGCTCCAGAGTTCAAGGACTGCTACGTGGCAAGCACCGCGCCCCAGGCGGGCATACGCGAGAGCCGCCGCATCCTTGGCGTGCATACGGTTACGGCAGAGGAATATGTGTCGGGGGAGCGTTACCCCGACAGCATTTCGCGCGGCGCCCACCAGATCGATATGCATTCCGGCAAGGGCACCGGGCAGGTGCTCATTAAGCTCGAACAGGCTGCCTGGGTGCCGTACAGGGCCCTGATAGCCAAGGGTTTTCCCAACCTCCTGGTGGCTGGGCGCTGCATTTCGGCCGACCGCAAGGCCCTGGCATCGCTGCGGGTGCAGGCCAGCTGTATGGGCATAGGGCAGGCGGCCGGCGTGGCTGCCGCAAGAAGCCTGAGGGCCGGCTGCGCGGTGCAGGACATCAATACCGATGCACTCATAGAGACTCTCCGTTCGATGGGCGCACTGATTTAGCAGATAACACAAACACACATAATTATGGCAGTTTCAAGAAAAATCTGGGGCAGGACTTCCGATGGCAGTCCAATCTATCGTTATACCATTACCAACGCTTCCGGCGCCTCCGTGGTGCTGAGCAATTACGGAGCCGCAATAGTGGCGGTCAATGTGCCCGACAAGGCCGGGCGCCTGGGCGATGTGGTCCTTGGCTACGGCAAGGCGGAGAGTTATTTCCACGACGGACCTTGCTTCGGCAAGTGCCCCGGGCGTTTTGCCAACCGTATCGCCAAGGGGCGTTTCACCCTCGACGGAGTAACTTACGAGTTGCCGGTCAACAATGGCCCCAACCATCTTCACGGCGGCCCCGACGGCTTCCAGAACAGGGTTTGGGAGTCGCGCAAGCGCAAGGGCGCGGTGGAATTCAAGTATGTTGCCGCCGACGGCGAGATGGGCTATCCCGGGCGGCTGGTGGTCGTGGCTCATTATGAGTGGGGCGAGGATAACGTGCTACGCCTTACGTTCAGTGCCCGTGCCGACAAGAAAACGGTGATCAACCTCACCAATCACGCATATTTCAACCTCGACTGCGGCGGCTCGGTGCTGCGCCATACCCTGAAGCTCAACGCATCGGAGTATCTGCCCACCGATTCTACCCTTATCCCTCTCGGCCCCTCCGAGCCTGTGGCCGGTACGCCGATGGACTTCCTGAATCCCAAGCGCCTGGGTAAGGATATACGCAAAGATTTCCCCGCTCTCAAGATAGGCAAGGGCTACGATGCCTGCTGGCTTATAGACGGTTATATGCCCGGCCAGCTGCAGGAGGCCGCTTTGCTCAAAGGGGCACGCAGCGGCCGTACTCTCAAGGTGTTCACGACCCAGCCGGGCGTGCAGGTCTATACCGGCAACTGGCTCGAGGGCTGCCCCAAGGGCAAGAGGGGCAAGGTCTATCACGACTATTACGGAGTGGCCATCGAGTGCCAGCATTTCCCCGACAGTCCCAACAAGCCTGACTATCCTCCCGTGGTGCTCAAGCCCGGCAAGGTATTCCACGAAGCTATCGTTTTTGCATTTGGAGTAGAATAGTATGTTCTCTTTTCTTATCAGTATCGCCGCCCTGATCATAGGCTACCTCGTTTACGGCAAGGTGGTCGAGAAGATTTTCGGGGCTGATCCTGCGCGGGTTACGCCTGCCGTGTCGATGCGCGACGGCGTGGACTATGTGCCTATGCCTTCGTGGAAGGTGTATATGATTCAGTTCCTGAACATTGCGGGCACCGGGCCCATCTTCGGAGCCATTATGGGCGCCAAGTTCGGGCCTTCCTGCTACCTGTGGATAGTGCTGGGCAGCATCTTTGCCGGTGCGGTTCACGACTATTTCTCGGGTATGCTCTCAATACGTAAGGGCGGAGCCACCTATCCCGAGATAATAGGTTCGGAGATCAAGGGCAGCAGGTTGCTTATCTTGTTCTTTACCACGGTGTTGCTGCTGATGGTGGGAACGGTGTTCGTGTACAGCCCCGCGCTCATCCTGGGCGACATAGCAGGAAACGGCTCACCGGATCACGTACTCATCTGGGCACTGGTTATACTGGGATACTATATCATTGCAACCCTGCTCCCCATCGACAAGCTAATCGGCCGCATATATCCGCTGTTTGCCATCGCGCTGCTTTTTATGGCGGTGTCGATGATGATATGCCTGCTGGTCAAATGGCCCGGCATACCCGAGTTCTGGGACGGCCTGCAAAACAGGGCCGCCTCGGTGGGAGTGAAGGGACAGAACATCTTCCCCTGCCTGTTTATTACTGTCGCCTGCGGTGCGGTGAGCGGTTTCCACGCCACCCAGAGCCCGCTTATGGCCCGCTGCCTCAAGAACGAGAAGATGGGACGCCCGATTTTTTTCGGCGCTATGATCACCGAGGGCATTGTGGCGCTCATCTGGGCTGCAGTTAGCTCATATTTCTTCTTCGACGGGGGTATGGCGGAGTGCGGTCTTGAGAGCGCTTCGGCACCCCAGGTGGTGACTGCCATCAGCAAGCACTGGCTTGGCATCGTGGGCAGCATTCTGGCCATCCTCGGCGTTGTGGCGGCGCCCATTACCTCGGGTGACACGGCCTTGCGCGGAGCACGCCTTAACATTGCCGACTTCTTCCACGTCAAGCAGGACAAGATATTCAAGCGCCTGATGATCAGCATCCCCGTATTTGCCGGTGTGGCGCTGCTACTGTGGTTCAACATCAGCAACAAGGACGGGTTCAATATTATATGGCGTTATTTCGGCCTGTCCAACCAGACCCTGGCAGTATTCTTCCTTGCCACCATTACCGTGTGGCTGGTGCGTAAGTATCCGCGCGGGTGGCAGTTCCTCATCTCGGGCATACCGGCTGTGTTTATGTTCTCGGTGTGTATGACTTTCTTCTGTGTTGACAAGACCTGCCTTGGCCTGCCTATGGAGTGGACTGCCTGGATGGGACCCGGGTGGGCTGCCGTAGCCGCCGTGATACTTGTTATTTTTGTAGTTAAACACCGTCGTAGTCATTAATGGAAATCAAACGATTCGACCTGCCCCTGAGGGCATCGACCCGTAGCGTCAGGCAGGTGGCCGCTGCCGCCGACACCGAATATACTCTCATCTACACCCGTCAGAGTGAGCTGTCGTGGGTGCGTTTCGGGCAGGAGCGCCTGGTCCAGATAGCGTCCGACAGCGGCGCCGCAATGATTTATGCCGATCATTTTGACGGCGAGCGGCCTGCGCCGGTAATCGATTATCAGCAGGGTTCCCTCAGGGACGATTTCGATTTTGGCGGTGTGCAGTTCTACCGTACTTCGGCTTTCAAGGAGGCCGTCGCCCGTATGGACGCTGAGTATGAGTTTGCGGGTCTGTACGACCTGCGTCTCCGGGTCTCGGAAATCGGCCCCCTGGTGCACGTAAACGAGTTTTTGTACTATGAGCTGGAGAGCGACCGCCGCAGCTCCGGCGAGAAACTTTTCGACTATGTCGATCCCCGCAACCGCGCGGTTCAGGTGGAGATGGAGGCGGCCTGTACGGCGCATCTTAAGCGTATAGGAGGCTATCTGGAACCCAGGTTCAAGGAAGTGGATCTGGACAGCGTGCCTTTCGATGTGGAGGCCTCGGTGGTGATTCCTTGCCGCAACAGGGTTAAAACCATAGGGGATGCGCTGCGCTCCGCCTTGAGCCAGGAAACCGATTTCCCGTACAATGTGATAGTCGTGGATGACAACAGCACTGACGGTACGGTGGAGGTGATCAAGTCGTTCCTGGATGACCCCAAACTCATCTACATCGCCCAGGACAAGACCTACCACGCCATAGGGGGCAACTGGAACGCCGCTTTGCATCATCCGGGCTGCGGCCGCTTCGCCTTGCAACTCGACTCGGACGATATGTATTCCGGCAGCGACACTGTGCAGAAGTTCGTGGATGCTTTCCGCGAGCAGGGCTGCGCTATGGTGGTGGGCACTTACCGTATCACCGACTTCGACCTTAACGAGCTCCCTCCGGGAATCATCGACCATCGTGAATGGACTCCCGATAACGGACGCAATAATGCATTGAGAGTCAATGGCCTGGGTGCTCCGCGCGGCTTCTGGACTCCGCTCCTGCGGGAAATCAATTTCCCCACCACCAAGTACGGAGAGGACTATGCGGTTGCGCTTCGTGTGAGCCGCGAATACCGCATAGGCCGTATATACGATGTGATGTACAACTGCCGCCGCTGGGGCGGTAATTCCGACGGAGCCCTAGACATTGAGGCTGTCAACCGAAACAACCTCTACAAAGACCGCATCCGCACCTGGGAACTCCAGGCCCGCATCGCCCTCAACTCCAGGTAGTTAATCGGGGCGGGGGAGGCTTTTTGGGCGGGTGGCTCTCGCCGCTCTCGTCACGTCTTTTGCTCTCGCACCCAGTCCGCTGGGGCTCTCCCGTTTGGCTTTCGCCGCCCCGTCCGTCCTCGCCGCCTCGTCACGTCTTTTGCTCTCGCACCCAGTTCGCTGGGGGCTCTCCCGTCTTGACTTTCGCCGTCCCGTCCGCTGGTGTCAGTCGGTGGCGGGCTGCCTTTCCGCCCTCGGGCCGGTCGGCCCTCGCCCTCCCACCGCTATGCGGCGGGCCCCTCCCTCTACAAGCGAGGGTGCTTACGGCTCCAAAACAGCGCCGCCACCTCCTGACGCAGCGCCCCTTCGACCTTTCTTTCCGTGTGTGTCCGGGGGTGGGGCGCAAAACCAAGTTGGTGATAGGCAGGGCTTTAAGCAATTCAGGGTGCCAGAAAACCGGGCACCCTGAATCAATTAAGTTCCTATTAGTCAGCGCTTTAACTTTGCTCTACAGGCCCGCTCGCTGCAGCATCGCGCTGGCCCCGGGACAATTTTCGTCTTTTCCGGGCCCGTTAGCGCTCTCCGGACCGGTCCTAGCCGCCCTGTTCGCTGGTGTCCGTCGGTGGCGGGACTGTGTCGGGGGCAGTGAAAGCCGTTTTGCACACGGGAGGCCGCAGCGGGACTGTGCCGGGGGCAGTGAGGGCTGATTTGCACACGGGAGGTGGTGGCGGGCCTGTGTCGGGGGCAGCGAGGGCCGTTTTGCACACGGGAGGCCGCCGCGGGAATGTCCCGGGGGCAGGAAGGGCCGATTTGCACACGGGAGGCCGCAACTGGCAGGTCTCGGGTGGCAGGAAGGGCCGATTTGCACACGGGAATGACGGGTCCCGCACTCTTCAGGTACCAGCTAATGGCAGTCAGATGTTAGCGGCCTGTTAGCCTTTCCGCCCGAACGTCGGTAAACAGTAGGGTGGTGGCGCTAGAGTATCGCGGCGGTTTGGTTTTCTGCGGTTGTCTCGAAGTTGTCGGGAACGTTGTGGAAGAAGTCCAGTCCTGCACGTTCCTCGACGGACTTGATGGTCACTTTGTACTTGTTGTATTGGCCGTCGGAGTACGGCTGGTTGTTGAACAGGTAAGCGCAGCCTGAAGCGCCGTTGATGGTGCCGCCGTTATCGAACGAACACTTCATAAGGCAGGTGTAGAAGTGGCTGGGGATGGGGACTCCGGAAATATACTCTGGCTCGCCCTGTACGAATTTGCCGTTCACGAACTTACCCTCGTAGAGCACGCCGGCTACTACGTACAGGGTATCCCTGCCGGTTGGCGCTACCGCCACGATCCTTTGTTCCATCTGATTCCAGATGCCGTCGTTGAACTTTGTCTGGTATTGAGGTGCCTGATTGGTATAGTAGAAAGTCTGGTTCCTGGCGGAAGTGTAGTTCTGGCGGTAGTTAGATGCAACCAAGTGCCCCTTGTGATAATCGCCCAGGGTTTCGCTGTTCTGCCAGTCGGAAGGGATGGACGGATCGGTGGTCCAGCTGCCACGCCCCAGATTGGAGTCGAAGAACACGGTTTTGTGCATGATGAAAGCGTCCCATATGGGAGCCTTGCGGTCTTTGTCGACCATTACCGTGTAATTTCTGAACTGGCGGCCACCATCGTTGAAGGTGTGCGTTACAACCCTGCGGTTGGAATTGTTGGTATAGAAACGGTACCATTTATATCCTTTTCCGCTGGCTTCGTTGCCTGAGGTCAGCACGCCGGTAGTAGCAACTGCCGGAATTTCATAGCAGTCCAGATAGCCGTTGGTACTTGCCTGCTGGGCGGAGCGGGTGGTGAAACTCATCACCGAACCTTCCACATCGTTACCGTTGCCAAGGGTAATGACGGCCTGGTAGTAGTAGGTGGTGGCTTCTGTCAGTCCCACCAGGGCTGCGCTGAATGAGCCTGAAGAACTGTCGAGCAGGGTATCGTTGTCATAAACCGTTTGATTCAGATTGCTGCTTGAAGTACCGTAGCGGAAGAAAGCACCCACAGGAGCCGGAGTGGTGGGGATGCCCTTGAATGATGCGTAGAGGGTGGCGTCGGCCATGCTTATATTGTCGGCTGCCAGAGTGGTGACGGTGGGCAGGACAGGACCGCTGGAAGCCCCATCACGGCGATAGATGGATACAGCTTGTTGATTGGTATTGCTATTATAACAACTGAAACGGGTGGCGCTGATATTGTATCTGATGTAGGAACTGGCTCCCGCTTGTGCTTTAATATCAGCATCATTGGATGAATTAATACTCACGCTCCAGCTAGAATAGGCATTCTTGGATGTTGAGTTCTGGAGATTATTACCGGACGATGAGCTTGAAAGGTAGTTACTTCCGTCCTTGAAAGACCAGGTGGAACCGCTGCTGCCGGCTTCAAGAGTTAAGATAACGGCAGTGGAGGGGTCGGCAATAGTATTGTCGGATATGGTTACGTTTGCTTCTGTCCGGTAATTGCCGTTACTGCTGATTGCTCCGAGAGCTTTGCTTCCACTATTGTACACTATAAGCACTTCATCGCCTTCCTGAAGCGAAGATGCACTTGTTACAAGTTTAAATGTTCCGTCGCTGCTTGTGTCGCTTTTCCAGTCACTCTCGTTGATGGTTATGGGCGCTATGTTGACTATCTTGCTGCGCTCGATGGTGAGGCTGGAGTTGCGGTTGAATGTGGCCTTGCGGCCTTTGCTGTCGGTAAAGATAAGCTTAAGATTGCCGTATGTGCCGGGATAGACTATTGCCATGTAGCGCTTGCCACGAGCGACGGTGCCTTTGAGCTCCACGTGCTTCTTGCCGCTCTGCGAATCTGAAAGGGCATATGGATTCTCGCCCTCAAAGTCCACCACAGCCGCTCCGGTGAGGGTTCCGCCGTTCTGCTCTTCGGCGCTGAGGCTGATGGAAGTGACGTTGTCGGCGTTGACGGTGAACGAAATGATGCCGCAGATATTCTTGAACGACAGGTTGTTGCCGCTGACCTTGGATATGGTGATGTTGGCTCCGGAGGCAAAGCTGCCCTCCACCGGGGTCTGCTCGTTGGGGAGTGTGAGGGTGACGGTTCCGTCGTCGTAACCGACTTCATCTTGCGAGGGGTAAACGGCCAGCACGCAGCCGCTTGCGGGTACCGATCCGCTGAATGTGGCGGTGCGCCGGTCGGAACTGACGCTCTGCTGGTTGAGGCGGTAGCAGATGCCTTGCTCGTCAACTATGGTTATGCTCTCGCCGCTCTGGTCCCAGAGTACTTTGGCACCCGAATCGAGGCTGGTACGGGTGGAAGGGTCAAGGGTTGCGGTGAATTCACGATATACCAGGGAGGAGTGACCTTCGTCTATGGTGCTTACAGAGCAGGCGGCTGCCAGGGCGGCCGCTGCGAGTGCTATGATTATGTGTCCAATTTTCATATTGGACAAATGTAGGGATTAATTGGGAGAATTCAAATTAATAGAATTCCATCTCCACTTCTATCTTGTCGGAAGGGTCCTTTACGTAGGTGTATGTAATGCCTATCCATTTCTGCTCGTTCCTGAGGTAGAACTCCGAGTCTGCTGGCGTCGCTTCCCAGCTTGCTGACTCGGACGAATAAGACTTGCGCTTCAACGGGGAGGCGGTAAAGACTTCGTCAACATCTTTAGTCAGTACCCAGTATTTGAGGTCCAGGATGTCTCCGAACGCTTTACCTTTGGCCTCTATCGTGAGTTCCAGATGCTGAAGATCGTCTGAAGTTGTTGCGGAGACTTTGTAGTTGTTCCCCGACTTAGTTGTTTTGATTGTGCCTACGCCGTCCCACCAGCCGGCATTGAAGAAGGATACGCCGGTTTCGCCTGTGTAACTGCTCTTTTCGTGGTAGTCGCCGGTAAAACTGATGGACTTGATTTTTGGAACGGCTTCTGGTTTGGTAAATTCGATCTCTATGTTAGTGTGGGCGCCGTTTCGTTTGTTCAGGTCATAATTGAAGTCGATGTTGTTGACAGCGTCTACGAACGTTGCAAAATACAAAATGCCGCCGAATTTCTGGATATCCTTGACGGGAATCTCGTCGGGCATATCATCGGAAGATACTCCTACTATGGAGTAATCCGCCGGTCCGTTGCGGACGTAAACAAAAGTAATGAAATCGCCGCTTGGCTGGTTGATAGACAGGTCGTAGTCGATATTCTTCTCCAAGGCATCTTTGGTGATGCTTATTTTGTGCAGGAGAACCCCGCGCTGGAATACGCCGCCTTCCAGCGTCATTGAGCTTCCGGAGAATTTACGTGTGTCCACCAAAGTCTGGATTTCCGTGCGGTTGTCTTTCTTTCCTGTGTATATGTCCTGAAGGAACTCTCTGTACTCGGTCGCGTCTGTCAGGAATGTTGCCATCTTGGTGCCGGCCATAACTTTGTCAAAGTCTTCAAGGACACTTGTCGCCGTACCGTCGTGCTGGTTTTGGTAGAGTTTTGCAACGACGCTGTTTCCAAGTTTGGATGCCAGGTGGTCGATGAAGAATCCCATACCGTAGCCGTGATTCTGGTAAGAACTCCAACTCTTCTCGTGGGGCCAGAACTCCCTGGTGAAGGGCAGGCAGAAGAAGGGGGTGTTCTCGCTTATCCTCCTGTCGCCGGTGAATTTTTCCGTCCAGCATCCTATGGCCTCCGACATCATGGCCCACTCGTCTCCCAACAGGCCTTGGGCATTCCTGACCGGGGCGGTCCTGGGGTCGTAGGAGAATTCGTGGACGGCGTGGCTGGTCTCGTGTACGAGGGTCTGCTGGATCTGCCCCTGCATAGTGGTGAAAGAGTCGGTTCCGGCAGAATTGGCAAATTCGTATAACATCTTGGCATTCAAGCGGATATATCCCCAGCTAGTAATGAATTTGCTACTTTGCATAAACCCCCAGGCGTTGTCGTCCTTTGGGAATTCTTCAATCTTGTAGATGATTGTATCGGAGGGGAGCCTGAATTTGAGGTCTTCCAGGATCTTATGCGCCGCGGGTATGTTGGTGCTGAGGAAATTGTTTATGTACGAATACTTTTGGGAATAGACCAGGAAGGCCGCGTGGGAGAAGGTGTCCATTGCCCAGGTGTACCTGAAGTTGTAAGAGGAGGCCTTGGTCTGCGGCATGTCTTCGGGGTCGGAGACATAAGCGAATCTGGACGGCTCTCCCGCTTTTGTATCCGCCTCGGTATAGCCCTGGATTATGCCGATGCTGAAGTAAGGATTCACATCATCGCAGGGGTCCACCTCGGGGAGAGTGACCTTCATATATCCCTCGTCGGAATTGTACTTGGCAAGGATGGCGGCTGTCATATACTCGTTCTTGCCCTTGTGCCTGTTCCACGACGGAGTGCGGGCTACCACTACCTTGTCTGCGCTGGCTTCCGGACATTTGATGTAGATTGTGGAAGGCTTGGAAGTGCCTGACTTAGGCAGGGTTATCTGGTAGAATTCGGAGACCTCGCGCTCTCCTCCCACCAGGCCTTTCTTGACTGTGGATATGGCCACCCTCTCTCCGTCGGGGAAAGTGCCGGAAGGGAATTCTATGCTCAGGTCGTCCTTCTCGATAATGCCATCGGAAGAGGAAACATTCTGCCAGTCTGCCGCCTTGACGGCGGTCTCCGGCTTAATGTCGTTTATGCAGGCGGTGCTTCCGCACAGCAGCGCTATGGCCGCAAGTGCATGGAGAATGGTCTTAATGTTCATAGTAACAGGGTTTTTGCAAAGATAATCATTTATCCCGTTGAAGCAAGACTCTGTGAACCATCTAACTATGGTTGGGCAGGGAAGCAGGATGGCGTGATGTGTACGGAGGGGGCAGGGATTAGCTCGGCCGGGGGCCTCGCTTTTCCCTGGCTTTCCGCGAGGAATGATGCCGCAGGCGGGTGGCGGAGCCACCCATAGTTTGTTTTAAGGGGCCCCCGGTCGCAAGCTGGCTCGTGACCGGGGGCCCCTTAAAACAAACGCTGCACTTGCGTGCAGCGCCTGCGGTGTTATTCCATTGCGCGGAAAGACAGGGATTCGAACCCTGGAACCGCTTTGGGCGGTCACACGCTTTCCAGACGTGCCTCTTCAGCCACTCGAGCATCTTTCCTTTCACGGGCAAAGGTAATAAGTTTTTCGAAATTATCCACCTTATTATAAAAAAATCTGGCTTTTGTCGTATTTTTGTGTTTGTATATGAGAACGATCAAGGATACCATCACTCTCCAGGATGCAGAGCGTCTGACAGGCCCTGCAGCGTTCAATCTGATGCTCAAGCCTGCCGGTTCTCTGTGCAATCTTGATTGCTCTTATTGCTATTATCTCGATAAGTCGGAAATCTACGGCGGCCGCGAGCCGCGTATGGACTTGGACGGCCTGGAGCGATATGTAAAGACATACATATCTGCCTGCGGCCTGGAGGACGTAACCTTCAACTGGCACGGGGGAGAGCCCCTCATTCTCGGTCTCGACTTTTACCGCAAGGCGGTGGAATTTGAAAAGAAATACGCCTCCGGCAAGCGCATCCACAACACTCTCCAGACCAACGGAACCCTAGTTACTCCGGAGTGGGCCGAGTTCTTTGCCCGCGAGAACTTCCTTCTGGGCGTGTCGGTGGACGGCCCCGCCGAGGTGCACGACCGCTACAGGCACGACCGCGGCGGCGCTCCTACCTTGAACAGGGTGGTGGAGGGCCTCCGGAAACTCTATAAGGCGGGGGTGCAGTACAATATTATGGCCACCGTCAACAGCGCTTCCGAGGGCAGGGGATTGGAGGTATATCAGTTCCTCAAGGGCCTGGGAAGCGATTTTATACAGTTTTCGCCGGTAGTGGAGCACGTGGTTTATCCCCTGCGAAACGGAAAGCCCGACAGGAGCGCCCGTCCGCATATCGTGGACCCTTCCGTCGAGGGAGCCGCGCTTGCGCCCTGGTCCGTGAGCCCGGTTGGCCTGGGCAAGTTCCTGTGCGATATCTTCGACTACTGGGTAAAGCACGACGTGGGCCGGACCTTTGTAAATTTCTTCGACTGCACCCTTGCCAACTGGTGCGGAGTGCAGCCGGGCACGTGCAGCTTTGCCCAGACCTGCGGGGGCAATGCGGTGGTGGAGCACAACGGCGACGTGTACTGCTGCGACCATTTCGTGTATCCCCGGTATCTCCTGGGCAATATCTACAAAGACGACCTGGCCGCGATGATGTCTTCGCCGGCGGCGGTCAAGTTCGGCATCGACAAGCGCAACGCCCTGCCGCGCAAGTGCCTGCGCTGCGAGGTATGGCAACTCTGCCACGGCGGCTGCCCCAAGCACAGGTTCAACCTTACCGACTCGGGCCAGACCGGCCTGAACGCCCTGTGCGAGGGTTACCATATGTTCTTCACCCGCAGCGGGCCGGCTATGCGCCGTATGAAGGCCCTGATCGAAGAAGGGAAGGCTCCCGCCCTTGTAATGATGCAGTAAAATCATTATATTTGTCGTTATGGGTGAATTGAAGAACGACATACAGTTCCTGCCCGGCGTGGGACCCAAAAGGGCCGCTCTCATCAAACGGGAGCTGGGCATCAACACCCTTGACGAACTGCTTCATTTCTACCCGTTCCGCTACATCGACCGCAGCACTATCGTGCCCATAGCATCCATCAGCCCCGACGTTGCATATGTTCAGGTAAAGGCTCGGGTAGTGAGCCGCAACCTCATAAGCATCAAGCATTTGAGCGTGATCGTGGATGACGGCACAGCCACCCTTGAACTGGTGTTTTTCAAGGGCGTCAAATGGACTTGGGAGAAGCTGGAGCCCGGCCGGGAGTTCATCTTCTTCGGCAAGCCGCAGCTCTTCAACGGCAAGCTCAACATCGTTCACCCCGAGGTCGATACGCCCCAGGATGGCCCGCTCTCGAAGGGAGTGCTTACGGGAGTCTATCCCAGCACCGAGAAGCTCAAGTCGGGCGGAATCACCGGCAAGGTGATGTGCAAGCTCCAGAGCGCCGCCCTGGACCTTTTCCTGAAGGAGATAGTGGAGACATTGCCGGATACAATACTCCGCGCCCACGGCCTCTGCCCCCTGCCTTACGCT
>JAGCCX010000020.1 GCA_017651465.1 Bacteroidales bacterium | reverse complement strand
CCGTGCTCGCTGCCCTTGTCGAGAATGATGTAGTTGTGGCGCGAGTTGGTGCCCATTGCGGTAATCTCCGCGGGTATGTAGTTGAAGCGCGAAGGGAGCGAGGACGAGTCGAGGCGCGCCATTGCGTGCATAGTCTTCTCGAGCTCCTTGTAGTGCTGCAACTCCTTGAACAGCTCATAGTTGCGGCCGGCCAGAATCTCGTTCTGCTCACGCAGGCCGAAGTAATTTCGCACCTTGGTCAGGCCGCCCCAGCTGGTGGCCATTATATTGTGCGAAATGCGGTTGATCCAGATGTTCTGCAGGGTGGAGGAGCGCTTCAGCAACGAGATCGCGGCAATCTCCAGAAGTATGAAGATTACCGCGGTTACAAGGCCCAAGTAAAACTTCCCCGCCCTCGCCATCTATCGCATCAGGAAAGAGTAGCGGTCGGTGTTTTTGAGAGCTTCACAGGTGCCGCGGGCAACGGCGTGAAGCGGATCGTCACAAACGTGGAACTGGATGTTGACTTTGTCGGTGAGACGCTTGTCCAGTCCGCGCAACTGCGCGCCGCCGCCGGAGAGCCAGATGCCGTTCTCAACGATGTCGGAGTAAAGCTCCGGAGGAGTGTTCTCCAGCACGTGGAGGATGGACGTCTCTATCTTGGCGATGGATTTGTCGAGGCAGTGGGCTATCTCCTGATGGGTGATGGTAGCCTCCACCGGATGGGCGGTCATAAGGTTCGGGCCGCGCACGATGAAGGGCTCCGGCTCTTCCACAAGGTCGGGAATGACGGCGCCGACGGCGATCTTGATCTTCTCGGCGGTGATTTCGCCCACGCGGATGTTGTGCTGCTGGCGGAGGTAGGTCTGGATGTCCGTGGTGAACACGTCACCGGCCGTACGGATGCTCTCCTGCACCACGAGGCCGCCGAGCGAGATGACTGCTATCTCGGTGGTACCGCCGCCTATATCGACCACCATATTGCCGATAGGCGCCTCCACCTCCAGGCCTATACCGAGGGCGGATGCCATAGGCTCGAAGATGAGGTAAACGTCACGGCCGCCGGCGTGCTCGGTGGAGTCGCGCACGGCCCTGATCTCAACTTCGGTGGAGCCGGAAGGGATGCCCACCACCACCTTGAGGTTAGGGGTGAAGAGGCTGCGGTGCTTGTTGTTGACCTGCTTTATGAAGCCGCGGATCATCATCTCCGCTGCGTTGAAGTCTGCGATCACGCCGTCCCTGAGGGGCCTGATGGTACGGATGCCGGGATTATTACGTTCGTGCATCAGTTTGGCCTTCTGGCCAATGGCGATGCACTTGCCGCTATTATTGTCGATGGCAACGATGCTGGGCTCGTCGAGCACTATCTGGTCATTCTGATAGATGACGGTATTGGCGGTACCCAGATCGATGGCCAATTCTTGGTTTAGGAATGAAAATGCCATAATCTCTGTAAAAAGTTATTCCTACAAAATTAAGCAAAAATCACTACATTTGCTAAACGATTTTTGATTTCGATGATAAAAATTCCAGTATATTCGATATTCGTCGCAGGAGGCAGCGGCAGCCGTATGGGAGGCAGCACGCCCAAGCAATTCCTGGAGCTCGGAGGCATTCCCATCCTGCAGCGCAGCGTGGAGGGATTTCTTGACGCCTGCCCCGAAGCAAAGGTGATAATAGTCCTGCCTCAGAGGAATATCGACACGTGGAAAGAGCTCTGCCTGAAATATGCTGCATCGTTCCCCCAGACCCTGGTCGAGGGCGGGATGACGCGCTTCCATTCGGTGCTCAATGCTCTCGGGAAAGTGCCCGACGGGGTAATAGTGTCGGTGCACGATGCGGTGAGGCCGCTGGTCTCGCCCGCCCTGATAAGCAATATGCTGGAGCAGATGTCGGCCCCCGGCGGGCCCGACTGCCTTATTCCCGTGGTTCCGGTAACCGATACCTTGAGGAGCCTGGCGGAGGGAGTGCCTTCTCCCGACCGCAGCACGCTGGCGGCGGTGCAGACCCCGCAGATGTTCCGCTCGGAGGTTCTTAAAAGCGCTTACCGGCAACCCTACGACACTTCTTTTACCGACGATGCTTCGGTGGTGGAGAGGGCAGGATTCCGTGTCTGCACCACTCCCGGCGAGAGGTTCAACATCAAAATCACCACGCCCGACGATCTCCTCCTCGCCCGCCTGCTGCTGGAACAATAACCGCGGTCCGGCCGGAGTCCTGCTGGCAGCAGACTACGGCCTTCGGCCTATCCCTCCCATCGCAAAAACGATGGGCCCCACCCACTCACGGTTGCGTGGGCGCAAACGGTCTGCCGCCAGCAGGACTCCGGCCGACGACTACAAGTTGCGGAACGTTGTACTCTTGAAATTCTTGACCCAGACCTGGCGCTCGAAAGCCTGGTCGAGCGAGAGCATAGTCTCGGTAGACTGAACGTAAGGAATACGCTGGATGGTATTGAGAATGGTCTCCATCAGGTGGTCGTTGTCGATACAGTACACCTTGAGGAAAAGCGCGGCGCGCCCGGTAACGAAATGGCACTCCACAATTTCGGGAATATGCCGCAGGGCCTCGGTAACCTCCTGATACTTATTATCTTCCGACAAAGAAATGCTAATGAACGCACACACGTTCAACCCCAGCGTGCCGGGCTTGACGAGCATCTGCGAGCCGGTAATGACCCCGTTGTCTTCAAGCTTCTTGACCCTCTGGTGCACCGCCGCACCGGAGATACCGCACTCGCGGGCAATCTCCAGGAAAGGCATCCTTGCGTTATTGACCAGGAACGACAGAATCTTCCTGTCGGTTTCGTCGATGTGATAGTTCGCCATAGCTACTTCTTCTTAAACCTTCTGCCACGCCGCACGGTAGGACTGCCGCCGGCAATAATCTCCTTGCACTGCTCCTCGGTGAGGCTCTCCGCCGACACATCCTTGGGAATGCGGTAGTTCTTGCCGTCGTGCTTCAAATACGGGCCGTAGCGGCCGTTGATTATACTTATATCGCTCTCGGGCCACTCCTTGAGCGGCTCCACCATTGCGTCTTTCTTGGCCAGGTCCGCCTCCAGCAGGGCTATGCACTCGGGAAGGCTGATGGTCAGGGGATCCTTGCCGCGGGGGATGGAAACGTTGCGGTCGCCGGCCTTGAGGTAAGGTCCGAAGCGTCCCTTGGTGGCCACAATGCTCACGCCTTCCCACTCGCCCACGGTGCGGGGGAGGTTGAACAGCTTGACCGCCTCTTCGAGGGTAAGGTTCTCGATGATCTGGCCCTTGTTGAGACTTGCCGACTGGCGGGAAGGACCGTCGCCCTTCTGCACGTAGGGGCCGAACTGCCCCAGGCGCGCCACTATCATCTGCCCGTCGGCGGGGTCGATGCCTATCTCCCTCTCGATATGGCTGTACTGCTTGTTGCTTATGGCAGCGTCAACCTTGCGGTGGAAAGGATTGTAGAAGTCGGAAATCACCTTGTTCCACTCCTTGGTACCGCCGGCAATGCTGTCGAAGTCCTTCTCCACCTTGGCGGTGAAGTCGTAGTCCATAATGTCGGAGAAACTTCCTGTGAGATAGTCGGTTACCAGTACTCCCACGTCTGTGGGGAGCAGCTTGCCCTTCTCGGCGCCGACCAACTCGGTACGCGTAGTCTCGCGCACCTGGCCTCCCTTGAGCGAAAGGTCGCACACGGGGACCTTGCGTCCTTCTTTGTCGCCTTTGACCAGATAGCCGCGGGCCTTGGTGAGGGTGGTGATGGTGGGCGCATAAGTGGAAGGACGGCCGATTCCCAGCTCTTCCATCTTCTTGATGAGCATCTGCTCGGAGTAACGGAACGGGGCCTGGGTGTACTTGCTGATGGCGTCAACCGAAGTGCAGGAGAGCGCCTGGCCTATGCTGAACGGAGGCAGCACCACATCCTGTCCGTCGGCCTCGTCCTCGTCATCCAGCCCCTCGCTGTAGAGCTTGCGGTAGCCGTCGAAGAGCACCTGGAGCGACTGCAGGGCGTACTTCTCGCTGCGGCGGTCGATATCCACGCGCACGGTGGTGTTGAGCACGCGGGCGTCGGCCATCTGGGAGGCCACGGTACGCTTCCAGATGAGCTGGTAGAGCTTCTTCTCCTGCTGCGTGCCCTCGATGTCGGTATTGGAAATGAACGTAGGACGTATGGCCTCGTGCGCCTCCTGGGCGCCCTTGGAGTGCGTCTTGTACTGACGCGGGCGGGAATACTCGGCTCCGAAATTGGCGATAATGTGGCTCTTGGCCGTACTCACCGCCAGGGTCGAAAGATTGGTGGAGTCGGTACGCATATAGGTGATGAGACCTCTCTCGTAAAGAGCCTGAGCAAGGCGCATAGTGGTGCTCACGGGCAGATGGAGCTTGCGGGCGGCCTCCTGCTGGAGGGTAGATGTGGTGAAAGGCGGCGGCGGGACCTTGAGGCCCTCCTTGCTTTCGATCGCACCCACGGTATAAACGGCACCGATGCTCCCCTCGAGGAAGGCGCGTGCCTCCTCCCGGGTGGTGAAACGCTTGTCCAGCAAGCCTTTGACCTTAACGCCGTCAACATCGAACACAGCCTCCACGCGATAGTAAAGCTCAGGGGTAAAGGCGTTGATTTCCCTCTCACGGTCAACCACCAGCCTGAGCACTACCGACTGCACGCGGCCGGCCGAAAGACCCCTCTGAATCTTGCGCCACAGGATGGGCGAGAGTTCGAAGCCTACCAGGCGGTCGAGCACACGGCGGGCCTGCTGGGCGTTCACCAGGTCCATATCCAGGGAGCGCGGATTCTGCACGGCGTGCAAGATGGCGTCCTTGGTAATCTCGTGGAAGACAATGCGCCTGGTCTTGGCCGGGTCAAGCCCGAGAGTCTCGGTAAGGTGCCAGGAAATGGCCTCTCCCTCGCGGTCTTCATCGGAAGCGAGCCAGATGACGGAAGCCTTGTCGGAGAGCTTCTTGAGCTCGTTCACCACACGCTTCTTGTCTGACGGGACTACATATTCGGGTTTAAAACCGTGCTCGATATCTATACTCAGACTATTGTCCTGAAGGTCACGTATATGGCCGAAACTGGACTTCACCACGAAGGCATCTCCCAGGTACTTCTGAATGGTTTTCGCCTTGGCCGGCGACTCGACTATCACTAAATTCGATTCCATAATTTCACAATATCGGCTACAAAGTTAAGGTGTTTTTCCAAATTAATAGTAATTTTGTGTTTTCAAGCGAAAAAAATGACAGACAAAACAAAACGCACAATAACCAAATGGTTCTGGATAATCCTCATAGCGCCCTTCGCACTGGTGCTGCTCCTGCTGATTCTGGTGGGAATCTTCGCCAAGATACCCTCCTTCGAGGAGCTGGAACATCCGGACAATAAACTGGCCACCCAAGTGCTCTCCGAGGACGGCGAAGTCCTCACTACCTTCCATATCGAAAACCGTACTTACGCCGACTACGACGAGCTGTCGGAAAACCTGGTGCACGCCGCAGTGGCCACCGAGGACGTTCGTTTCTACAAGCATTCCGGCGTGGATATGAAGGGCCTCGCCCGCGTAGCCGTCAAGACCCTGCTCCTGGGCGACTTCAGCCAGGGCGGCGGTTCCACAATCACCCAGCAGCTGGCCAAGACGCTTTACCCCCGCGACGAGAAATCCGGAAAGCTCCGCATAGTGTTCACCAAACTCAAGGAGTGGATTACCGCCGTCAAGCTGGAGCGTGACTACACCAAAGATGAAATTATGGCTATGTACCTGAATTCCATCTTCTTCGGCAGCGGCGCCTACGGCGTGAAATCGGCCTCTGAAACCTTCTTTGCCAAGGCCCCCGGTGACCTTAACATCGAGGAAAGCGCTATGCTGGTGGGTATGGTCAACAAGCCCACCCGCTTCAACCCGGTGCTCAATCCCGAGAACGCCCTGAGCCGCCGCAACTTCGTGATAGGACGTATGGCCAAGGCCGGATTCATCAGCAAGCACGAGAGGGATTCCCTGCAGGAGCTGCCCATCATCCTGGACTATCACCTGATGGACCACAACTCCGGGCACGCCCCCTACTTCCGCGATATGCTCAGGCGCGATATGAACGCCAAGAAGCCCCGCCGCGCCGACTACGAGTTCGAGGAGGAATATTCCGCCGACTCGCTGCGCTGGGCAACCGACGCCATCTACGGCTGGCTGAACAAGAACCACAAGCCCGACGGCAGCGCCTACAACCTTGACAAAGACGGCCTGCGTATCTACACCACCATCAACTACAAGATGCAGGTGTTTGCAGAAGAGGCCGTGGCCGAGCACCTTGGCGGATACCTCCAGGGAGCCTTCGAGAAGGAGCTCAAGTACAAGCGCAACAAGCCTTTCGCCAACGACATCGACCAGAAGACCGTCGACCGCCTTATGGCCCAGGCACGCAAGTGGAGCGACCGCTGGCGCCTCCAGAAAAAGGCCGGCGTGAGCGAAGACGAGATACTCAAGCAGTTCGACAAGCCCATCAAGATGCGGGTCTTCTCCTGGGACAAGAAGGGCTACATCGACACCACTATGACGCCCAACGACTCCATACGCTACTACAAGTCGTTTATGCGTTGCGGCTTCGTGGCCATCGAGCCGCTCACCGGCAACGTCAAGGCATACGTGGGCGGACCCAACTACCGCTACTTCAAGTTCGACAACGTGAGCCAGGCCAAGCGCCAGGTGGGATCCACCATCAAACCGTTCCTCTACACCCTGGCAATGCAGGAAGGAATGAGCCCCTGCGACAGGGTGGTCTGCGCCCCACAAACCTTCATCAACTGGGACGGTTCCACCTGGACTCCCCGCTCCACCGACAAGAAGGAGATGATAGGCCAGACGGTAACGCTCCGCTGGGGTCTTGCCAACTCGTCCAACAACATTTCGGCCTTCCTGATGAAGCAGTTCGGGCCTCAGGCTATGGCGCAGATGATGCACCGAATGGGCATCCACAGCCACGTGGACGAGGTTTACGCCCTCTGCGTAGGTCCGGCCGACATAGCGCTCTACGAGATGGTGGCGGCCTACAACACCTTCCCTTCGAGGGGCGTTTATGCCGCTCCCCTGTACGTGACCCGCATCGAGGACAATCAGGGCAACGTCATTACCGAGCATACCAACAGCAAGCGCGAGGCCATCAGCGCCTCGTCGGCATACCTGATGGCCAACCTGATGCAGGGAGTGGTCAACGGAGGAACCGGCAGCCGCCTGCGCTACGCCTACAATCTTAAGGGTGAGATAGCCGGCAAGACCGGAACCACCAACGATTGCTCCGACGGATGGTTCATAGGCTACACGCCCAAGATCACCGCGGGTGCCTGGATAGGCGGCGAGGACCGCCAGATCCACTTCAACTCCCTCGACGGCTCGCGTATGGCCCTGCCCATCTGGGGTATATGGATGAAAAAATGCCTGGCCGCCGGACTGTTCAGCGAGGACGACAAGTTCCAGGCGCCGCCCACCATCGATTTCAGCCTCGACTGCGCCAGCACCGGCACGTTCCTCGGGGGCGACGAAGACCTGAACGACGCCACCGAGACGGCCAGCAACCAAGAAACCGACTATTATTTCAACTGATATGGGAAAATACAATTCGATAGCGGTCATCTACGGCAGCGACTCTTCCGAGTGGGAGGTATCGTGCCGCAGCGGAGAGTTCGTAGCATCCGCGATAGACGACAGGGAATACGATGTGTATGAGATATTTGCGCGCTTCGGTGTATGGCAGCTCGTGTCTCGCCGCCGCAAGCTCGCAATGCGCGAAACATTCCCGGAAGGGGCGCGTCCCGAGGTTGACAAGACCGATTTTTCCGTCAGCATTATGGGCAGCAAAGTCAAGTTCGACTATGCCTACATAGTGCAGCACGGCGCCCCCGGCGAGACGGGGCAGATGCAGGGTTACCTGGAGATGCTCGGCATTCCCTTCAGTTCCTGCGGATCTTACTCCAGTATGATTTCGTTCAACAAATACGCCTGCAAGTCGTACGTGAAGGATTTCGTCAAGTGCGCTCCCGACCTGTTCGTGCACCGCGGAGACGACCTGGACGCTTTCTGCGCCGAGGCGCTCCGCAAATTGCAGTTCCCCGTGTTTGTCAAGCCCACCCAGGGAGGCTCCAGCTTCGGCGTGACCAGGGTGGCGGACCCCTCCGACCTCGCTTCGGCCGTTCAGTTTTCATTTACCGAGGGCAATATGGCGATTGTGGAGCAGGGTATATCCGGACGAGAGCTCACCTGCGCCGCTTATTTTGACGGCAGTGCGGTCAAGGCCCTCCCTCCCATCGAGATAGTAAGCGACAACGAGTACTTCGACTACGACGCCAAATACAACGGGCACAGCCGCGAGATCTGCCCCGCCCCCATCAGCGAGGAACTCACCGCCGAGCTCCAGCGCACCACCTGCAACCTGTACACGCTGCTCGAGTGCAAGGGCGTGGTGAGGATGGACTACATTGCCGCCGATGACGGGCTTTACTTCCTTGAAGTCAACACTATTCCCGGTATGACCAGCGCCTCGCTCGTGCCCAAGATGGTACGCGAAGCAGGCCTGAGCTTCAGCGATTTCCTGTCGCAAATCATTGAGAATTCTTAGTGCTTCTCGCGCAGTTCATACGTGAGAGCACCTCCGCCCTGGGAGCACTGTACGAGCCCCGGGAGGCGGCAGGTATAGTGTCGCGCCTGTGCTCGGAACTGCTCGGGGTTAGTTCGTACGCCCATATCGTGGAGCCCGGGCTGGAGCTCAGTGAGGAGGTTCTCCCCCAGCTGCAGGATGCTGTACGGCGGCTTTGCTCCGGAGAGCCGCTGCAGTACGTTACGGGGGTGCAGGAGTTTTGCGGGAGGCGTTTCAAGGTGCGTCCGGGGGTGCTGATTCCCCGGCCCGAGACGGAGCAGCTGGTTGCTCTGGCTTCCGAACGCCTGCCCCGGGCAGGACGCGTCCTGGACCTTTGTACCGGCTCCGGCTGCATTGCGTGGAGCCTTGCCCTTGATTTTCCGGAGGCTTCGGTAATCGGCGTGGATATTTCCGACGAGGCGCTCGAGGTAGCCCGGGCGCAGTTCGACCCCTGGGAGGCCTCCGGTGTGCCGGTATCTTCGCTTCGCTCATCCCTCCCGGCTAATGCCGGGCCCCTCCCGTTCACGTGGTCACGGGCGGCCACGGATCCAGGCACACCGGAGGCCTCCCCGGGGCAAAAACGGCCGACGTTCGTTAAGCAGGATGTGCTGGAAGTTCCGGAGAGCTTCGAGGGGGCGCCGTTTGATGTGCTAACCGCCAATCCGCCATACATACGCGAGAGCGAAAAAGCCCTGATGCACACCAACGTTCTTGACTTCGAGCCCGGGGAAGCCCTTTTTGTTCCCGACTCCGATCCGCTGCTTTTCTACCGCGCCATAGCGCTCTGGGCCGTGCGTTTCCTTGCTCCGGGAGGCTTTGGAATAGTAGAAATCAATGAGGCCCTGGGAAGGGAAAGCGCAGCGGTTTTTGAAAGCGCCGGGCTGGTAAATGTCAAAATACTACCTGATTTTCGGCAAAAAGAGCGCTTTGTATCCTTCCTGAAATAGGCCCCCGGCGGCACTCCGGAGGCGTTTTTCAAAAATAAGCGTGGTAAAACTTTTTACTACGGCTATTTTTGCGTCACTTTGCAAGTAAAAAACGCATCTATGAAAAACTTTATCTGTTGCGCCGCCGCTGCGCTGTTCGCCCTCGCCGCCTGTGTAGAGAGGGAAAGCCCCGACAGTCAGCCCCTTCCCGACGACTTCACTCCCCCGGGGCTTGCCAAAATGTTTTCAAACCTTCCACTCGAAAGCGTCCACCTCCAGGAGGTGTACAACGCCGTGGGCCACTCGTCGGGCAACGGCTACGACGAAGAATACACCTTGGGCTGCCTGATCGACAGCCCGGGCTCCGGAGTGGGTGACTCGCCGGCATCAAAAGCCGCCGCGGCAAAGGCATACGCCACCCCTCTGCGCGAGCTGCTCAGAGACTATCTGGCGTCCCGTCCGCTTACCCGCGGGAGCAGCCCCGACAAGCTCCTCCGCCTGCTCTCCAAGACCGATTTCCAACTTTACTGGCCCTACTCCGACCAATGGGACGGAAAGACCTTCCCGGTGATTACCTTCGACCCCGGGAGCGGCGCCGAAACCAATTACGGCTACCGCATAAGCATAGGGGACGACGGGCAGAGGATAGTAGATTCGGTGTTTGTAGATGAGGCCCTGGCCGCCGAAGTGCCGGTGTGGGTATTCAACAGCAACTCCGACGCGCAGTTCTCTCCCCTGCGGCCCGCCACGCACCAGAGCGGCGTCAGCGAAGACTACGGGAGCGGTGGCTCCGCAGCCTTTGCACGCCCGCGCAGGCTCCTACTGAAGTCGTTCAAAATGAACCGCAATTTCGACTCCTGGTTCGGAGGCGCGAGCGAATTTTGGGTTAAATGTGGCAGCGTGGACGGATTCAACGCCACCACCGACGCCGAACTCAAGCTCTTCTACCCGAGCGTAACCGATTTTATGATAGTGGTAAAGCGGCGCGACGTGGGAGAGGAACTGCCCTACGAGGCCATCCTGGTGGGGGACTTCACCTCTCAAATGGAGAAGCTGGTGTTTATGATAACCGAAGATGATGGCGGCACACGTACTAACTGGAAGTGCAATGCCGTAGTGAAAATACAATCAAAGACCTACGGCTTTGAAGTAGATATGCCATACAACGAAAAAGACGATATAGTATGGCGCGGGCAGCTTTCTGCCCGCTATTTCGAAGAAGAAGACACGGTGCACGGCCGCTTTGGCGACGTAGAAATCAGCTTCGAATTGGAATAAGAATGTTATAACAGTTATACACTAATTTTGTTATTACAAATGATTGCTATATCTTTGCCGGAAATCTATCAAGATATGATAATCAAGTACGGCAACATCATCAAAATCGGCAACAGCAAAGGGGTAATTATCCCGGCTTCCATACTTAAAGAACTCGCTCTCAACGAGAAAGACGAGGTGCATTTCTCTATAGAGGACGGGAAATTGGTCATCGAAAAAATCCCGCCTTTCACCGGCCCGTTCACCGGGATATTCGCCACTCTCCCGCGCCCAAAAGACGGTGAAGCCGATCCGTGGGGAGACAGGGATTCCGCAGAGATTGAAGAAGAATTAAGAGCCGGCGGCGGAAGTAGAGAAATACCCGAATGGTAATATGTATTTACTTGACACTTGTATATTGATAGACCTTATCAGAGGCCGCTCATCCGTACAGAATTCACTTTCCAAAATCGGACTTCATAATTGCTGCACAGCCGAGACTTGTATTGCCGAACTGTATGTGGGCGCATATAAGACTCAGTCGAAGTTGCAATTCCAACAGATAGAATGGCTTGAAAGCAAACTTACCGCACTCCCATTGAGCGGTTCGTTACGCACTTATGCTCAAATACGGGCACTGTTGGAACAGAAAGGTATGCGCATTGAAGACACCGATCTGTTCATTGCCGCCGTTGCCCTGGACCACGACCTGACCCTCGTCACCCACAACACGCGGCACTTCGGCCGCATACCTGGCCTGCGCGTTGAGGATTGGTGCCGGCCCCAAGGCCAATTATAGGGTGATTATCTTTTTATAAACAGCTGTAAGATACACCGTTCTGGCGGCAAGGTGCACAAAATACGCCGCCAGTAGCAGATGCAGGCTGGCATCGGCAGCTCCGCCCACGACCGGCCTTGCCGCAGGCCAGAGCCAAAGCCCCAGATACCAGCAGCCGAAGAATCCTGCCAGAGCCCAGAACATCGACATAAACAGGCCGCGCGTTGCCGTAGCGCCCAGATACACTCCGTCCCAGGTGAAAGCGGCGCATCCCAAAGGCGGCATAACGAGCAGCCAGGGGAGGAACCTCCGGCAACTTTCCACCACAGTGGCATCCGAAGTCAGCAGCCGTATCATCCCCTCGCCAAGCAAGGCATACAGCCCCACCGACAGCACCGCGATACCAAGGCTCCAGGCAAATACGTACCGAATAGTTCGCCGCAGCAGAGTCTCGTCCCGCGCCCCTATAAAACGCCCCGTAAGCGCCTCGCCTGCGTAGGCGAAGCCATCGGTGAAATAGGAAAACAGCATAAGCAGCTGCATCATAATGGACGAGCACGCCAACAGCACATCCCCGAAACCGGACGCTATAAATGTGTACCCTACGTATATGGCTGTCATACAGAGCGAACGCCCCAGCAGCTGGGAATTCATCTTAAGGAAGGGAAGCAGAGCAGAGGGATTGAACAGCCCCGGCACCTCTTTGAAAGGCAGCGAACGCAGCGTGCCACGGTACTTGAAAATGCACACCAGGCTTACGTACAGCAGTCCTGCATACTGCGCCACCAGCGTTCCTGCCGGGATGCCGTCGAAGCCAAGCCCCTCCCAGCCGGCCACCCCGAAGGTGAGCAGTACCGACGCGGCCACGTTCACTACGTTTACCACCAGATCGGTCCACATCGAACTCATCGAATCCTGCATCCCCACGAACCAACCCCTGAAACTCATCAGCAAAAGAGTGGCCGGAGCGGCCCAGATGCGTATGCTGAAGTAGCGCAGGGCCAGTTCGCTCACCCCGGGCGAAGACTTAACGAGCAGCATTCCCAGCCACGAAAAGGGCTTTTGGAGAAGAAGGACGAGCAGCGCCGCAATCAGGGCGAGCCCTATGCCGCGCCACAGGATGCGGGCGCAGTCGGCGGGGTCTTTGCGGCCGAACGCCTGAGCCGTAAGCCCTCCTGTGCCGGTGCGCAGGAAAGCGAAGTTCCAATACAGCAGCGTGAGCATCATCGAGCCCACGGAAATGCCCCCGATGAATGCCGCAGCCCCCACACCGCCGTTAAGGTGCCCGGCGAGCGCAGTATCCACTATACCCACCAGAGGTACGGTCAGATTGGCCAGAATACTGGGGAGCGACAAGCGCAGGATCTCGCGGTTCAGGGCCCGGTCACGCAAATGCAGTTTCATTTCTTGCGAAGGCCGGCCTCGTACTCTTTAAGGGCGTTCATTGCTTTGGGACAGAGGATGATAATGGCAACCACGGTGACCCAGGCCATAAGGCCCACGCCTATATCGCCCAGTTGCCACACCACGTCGGCTTCACGTACGGCGCCGAACACAACCGCCGCGAGCATCAGGGTCTGGAGCACCCTGATAGCTATCTTCTCGCCGCGGCCCTCGTGCTTCTGGAAGAGGTAGATGATGCTCGTCTCGGCGTAGAAATAATAAGCCATTATGGTGCTGAACGCAAAGAACACCATCGCCACCGATACGAACTGGCTCCCGAAACCTTTGAATACCGAATCGACAGCGTTCTGGGTATATCCCACATAATTGTTGGCAAGCTCGGGAGCACCGCTGTAAAGCAGCTGCCCGCTGGCGTCCAGAATATTGTAAGTGCCTGATGTAAGGATCATAAGGGCGGTGGCGGTACACACCAGCAGAGTATCCACGTACACCGAGAACGCCTGTGCGAGGCCCTGCTGGGCCGGGTGAGGTACGTCGGTCGCGGCCGACACTATGGCGCCCGTTCCCTGCCCCGCCTCGTTGGAGAATATTCCCCTCTTGACACCCATTGCAATGGTAGATCCGAGTATGCCGCCGCACACGGGATTGATGCCGAAGGCGTTGGTGACAATGGCCTTGAGCACGGCAGGGACGTCGCTGATGTGGAATCCCACAACTACCAGAGACAGAATAATATAGCCGAAGGCCATAAAGGGGATAATTACGGAGGCTACTTTTGCGATGCGTTTTACCCCTCCGAATACCACCAGGCCCAGCAGCACCGCCAGGGCTATGCCCGACACCAGGGGCGGCACCGGGAAAGAATTGCCCATTGCGCTCGAGACGCCGTTAGCCTGCACGGTGGGCAGGAACACTCCGCACGCGAGCAGGGTGATCACGGCGAAGGCTATACCCAGCCAGCGGGCCTTGAGGCCGTGCTCGATGAAGCTGAACGGGCCTCCGCGGTAACCGCTGCTATGCGAGAACTTGAAAATCTGCGCCAGGGTCGATTCCACGAATGCGGTGGACGCGCCGAAAAAGGCCACCACCCACATCCAGAACACCGCACCTGGTCCTCCGAAAGCTATAGCAGTGGCAACTCCCACTATGTTTCCGGTGCCCACGCGGCCCGAAAGGGCGATGCAGAAAGCCTCGAAGGAAGATATCCCCTTGCCGTCT
Organism: Bacteroidales bacterium; assembly: GCA_017651465.1. Lineage (GTDB taxonomy): Bacteria > Bacteroidota > Bacteroidia > Bacteroidales > UBA932 > Cryptobacteroides. The sequence continues at coordinate 11,580 of JAGCCX010000020.1, read as the reverse complement.
TTGCCGCGGCTGAAAAGAGAGCGCAGCATAAGGCCGAAGCGCCGCACCTGCACCATACGGGTACGGAACGAGAAATACAGTCCTGCGGCGATGAGAAGCACCACAAGGGCCGGATTCCAAACTATAGCGTTGACTTCGGAGATTATCTTTTCGAGCATACGTCCAAAGATAAAAAAAAATCGCAACTTTTATTTAAATTTGCATCCTCAAAATAAGAAGCTTCAAGTCAATGAAAGCACTGAATTTACACGCTGTGGGCGATCTTCGTTATGAAGAAGTTCCCAATCCCGTAAGGGGCGAGGGCGAGGTCCTGCTCAAAATCAAGGCCTGCGGTATCTGCGGAAGCGATATCCCCCGAATTTTCAAGAAAGGCACCTATCATTTTCCCACCATCCCCGGGCACGAATTCTCCGGACAGATAGTCGAGGCCGACCGTCCCGAACTCGTGGGTAAAATGGCCGCGGTATTCCCGCTCCTGCCCTGCCGCAAATGCGCATCGTGCCAGGTGGGAGAGTATGCCCAGTGCTCCGACTACGACTACTACGGCTCCCGCCGCGACGGGGCCTATGCCGAATACCTTGCCGTCAAGGAGTGGAACCTTGTGACTTTCGAGGGCATAAGCTACGAGGAGGCCGCAATGTGCGAGCCGGCGGCCGTGGCGCTGCACGCTGTGGGCCTGGCGGACATCAAGATAGGTGACACCGTGGCCGTCTTCGGCGCAGGTCCCATAGGTGTGATGCTCGGGCTTTGGAGCAGAGCTTCAGGCGCCTCCAGGGTAATCCTGTGCGACATCGACCCTCTCAAAGTCGATTTTGCCCGCTCCCTTGGCTTCGACGCCATCAACAGCGCCCAGCAAGACGCCGCGGAGTACATTCACGAGCTCACCGCCGGCCGCGGAGCTGACGCCTGCATCGAGGGCGCCGGCGCAACCCAGACCTGGGAGAGCTGCATCAAGAGCGTCAAGAGTTTCGGACACGTGGTCTGTATGGGCAATCCCTTCGGCGATATGACCCTTACCCAGGGCACTTACAGCCAGCTCCTGCGCAAGCAGCTGACCATACGCGGCACCTGGAACAGCAGCTACAACGACGCCCACAACGACTGGCGTACCGCCCTGGACGCCATCAGCAAGAGAATCGTGGACGTGAGGCCGCTGATTACCCACAAGTTCGCCCTGGCCGACTACAAGCAGGCCTTCGACTTGATTCTCTCCCGCAAAGAGTTCTACAGCAAGGTGATGTTTATTCCTGATATGTAGAACATTGACTGCCGGCGGCAGGCCGTCTGCGCCCACGCAGCCGTGAGTGGGAGGGGCCCAGCCGCTTGCGCTGGGAGGGATAGGCCGAAGGCCGTAGCCGGCGCCGGCAGTCAATGTTCAGAATGATATAGAAGATGAACGGAATCTGGACCATAGTGATGTTGGTGTTTTCCAACATTTTTATGACCTTCGCCTGGTACGGGCACCTGAAATTAAGCGAAATGAAAATATCAACAGGATGGCCGCTGATATTGGTCATCCTGTTTTCGTGGGGCATAGCCTTCTTCGAATACTGCCTCACCGTACCCGCCAACCGAATAGGCTTCCAGGCCAACGGAGGCCCCTTCAACCTGCTTCAACTCAAGGTCATACAAGAAGTGATATCGCTGACGGTATTTACCGTGATAGTGATGTTCGTATTCAAGGGGCAGGCCATACAGTGGAATCACTTCGCCGCCTTCGTATGCCTCATACTGGCGGTGTTCTTCGTGTTCCTCAAGTAAGCGCTAGCCCTCGGACTGCCCGCCAATCACGTGCTCCGCAGCGGCGCACAGCGCCTCGTAGAACTCCTCCCCGAACACTTCGGTCAGAGGGCCGCGCAGGAATTGATACGCCCGCACGCCCTCGCGGCGCCCCTTTTCGAAAGCCGCCGAGCAGATGGACCACTTATGGAGGTTCAGAGCCATTCCGCCACCCTTGAATCTCTTGACCCTCACCGGGTACAAAGAACACGACTCAGGCTTGGTGCATCCGCACTTCTCAATCGCGCACAAGCACGCCCCGTCTTCGTCAAAATGCGCAAACGCGCAGGCCGACGACCCGCACACCAGCGGCGTCACCAGCTCTCCCTCAGGATCGATCTCAAAAAAGCCGTTCAGATCAACGGCATCGCGCCCGGCGGGAAGCATCTGCCCGCAGTAACGGGGATAATCCCGCTCCAGGCCCGGCAGTTCCCTTTCCTGCAGCGGCGCACCCGCATCACCCTCTATGCAGCACGCCCCACGGCAAGCCGCATAATCGCAGGCAAAATACTCCATAACCACATCCTCCGACACGAGGATGTCTCCTATCTGGATAATGGTCCCGAACTGTCCGCTCATTGCACCACGTACTCACAATTGCACTCGGCAAGCTGCACGAACAGCCTCTGGAGTTCCTCGGCGCTCACTCCCTTCACCCGGGAGGCGCGGCCGCTTAACAAATCGCGGCCCATAGCATTACGGTACATAAGAGCGTCGCGCAGCACTCCCGCATCCCCGTCCTGGGCGGCGTAACGGTTGGTAAGCGCCTTCTTGCATCTGGCGAGGGTGGCAGCATCCACTCCGTTCACAGATAGGCGGTTGACCACCTCGCGAACGGCTCCGAGGGTTTGCATAGGAGTGGCGGGCGAAACATCGGAAGGCAGGCCCGAGGGCGGGCAGGCCTTGCAGTTCACCCACACGGTAAGCCTTTCCGTAGGCAGCAGATCAGCCGTTCCGGACACCGTACAACGCACCCCGCGGCTCACTAGCGAGCGGATCAGCTCCGCCTCCAGCACCTTGCAGGCAAGTTCCAGGGTGGTTGCGCTCTCGGGGCTGAAGGGCTGCAGGGCGCACAGCGACACGCTCACCCCGTTTTCGCGCCAGGTGCCGTGATCGTACGAGGTGCTCCAGCACTCCCTCAACGGATAAGGCACGCGGGGCCTTACCACCCTCTGCTGATTGGTGCGGAAGTCTCCAAGCGAATGAGTGAGGAACTTGAGCACGGCCGCCTCGTCGAGGTCCCCCACCAGCACCAGCAGGCCGTTGCGAACGGTATTGCCCTTCTGGGTGAGATACTCGTCGATACGTGCCGGAAAATCGTCCTCCGGAAGCGCCGGAAGGCTGCCGACGGCATATTTATAGCCGGGGCACATCGTGCTGTCGAGCACTGCCCTGGTGCCGTCGAGCGAGAACTTGTCGCGCACCAGGCGTATGGCGCGCTCGCTACGGTAACGGGCAAAAGCGGCGGTGTCGGGCGCGTGCGAGTTGCACACGGCCAGCAACGACTTGAGCAGCAGCGGGAGCCTGTCTTTGGGCGCGCTGCCGGTAAAGCGGACGTCGGAAAGGGTGAGCTGCGGATTGATGTGAATGCCGTTCATCAGCAGCAGATCCTTGAAATGGTCGCCGCTCATCCCGGCCACTTTTTCGAGCCTAAGCACGTCGGCGGCAAAGGCCGATTCGGCGCCCGTGATGCCCCTGACCTCGGCCCATCCGCCCTTGACCATAAAGCCGTAGCGGAAGGTGCCGCCGGTGGGCATCTTCTTATAAATGACGCTGATGCCGTTTGAGAAGGTCCACATCTTGCCGCCGCTCATAGAGTCGGCCGACGTGGTCTTGAGCCTCACTTTGCGGTGCGGGGCAGCAAGCAGCAGCGTGTCTTCCAACACCGGCACATCCCCCACCGCGGCCAGCGGATGCGCCCATCCTATGCGGAACGCCTCGCCCAGGGTGGCCTCGTCGGGGAGCGATGGAGCCGAGAAATGCAGATGCAGATTGCGCTTGGGCGAGAGGGTTGCTGCGATATAGCGGTTGAGCAGCTCGGTCTCGCGGCCTATGTCGAGCCTGCGCCCCTCGAAAATTGTCTTGATGGTGGCCTCGGAGGCCAGGTTGGAGCCGTAGAGGTACGAGGATATGCACTTGTCCACCCACTGGGCGTTGGACATAGTGAGGTTGCGGGCGTCACGGGTGTACGAACCGCTTATGGCGGCCCGCGCAAATGCCACTTCGGGGGCAGTCGCCCCATCCTGGTCGAGCGAAGAAAGCACCCCCGCAAGCAATCCGGCAGCCTGCTGGAGCTTGTCGGCCGATGTGTTGATGCGGATTAAGAACATCTCGTCTCCGGCGGTCTGCTCGCTTGCAACATAGCGGAAGCGGTAGTCGGCAAGTGGCACTCCCGCAAGCGCGAAAGCACTGCGCAGACGCCGCTCCAGAATAATCTGCAGCTCTCCGGCAAGCACGCGGCTCATAACCGGCTGCACGGTATTCATAAGCTCCCTGTCGGTGCGCGGGGAGCGGTAGCTGACGCTTACTTCGCCCACCGGAGCCTTGGACGACGTGACCATCATATCTTCCTGCTGCTTCCAGCTGTACACCGAAGGGTCTCCCGCCGTAAGGCGCTGCGACAGAGTCATCGACAGGATGCGGATTCGCTCCAGGGTGGCGTCGATGTCGATGTTGCCGCTCACAACCATAGCCTGTTCGTAGGGGGAGGAGCGGGCAATGTCGAAGAGCATAAGGAGGGCGGAATCGGCCACCTCGTTGGCCGACACCGGCACCTCGGCAAAACGGAAAATGGTAGCGCCGCGGGTGTTCTGAATCCAGCCCCTCTCGCCGTATCCTATACCATTGTCGGCAAGGAACTTATAAGGTTTGCGCCCGAAGAAATGCGGAAGGCTCAGCAGGTTCTCGCGCGGCGAGCTGCCCCTCTCGCGCTGAGGCTGCACGAGCGCAAAATCGGCGTATCCGGGAGTGTAGGAATTATTGACCAGATAGAAGGTGATACCGTTGGGCAAGCGCCCGGTGGTAATCTCGGATGCCTTGGCTATGGCGGGCAATTCCTGAGCCGCCATCCTGCCGCAACCAAGCAGCAGAATGGCGGTCAGAGAAAATATGCACCGCGTCAACTTCATTTATTACTCGCCGAATATTTCTGCAAGTTTAGCGCCAAGAGCCTCTCCGCGCAGGTCGCGGGCCACTATGATGCCCTCGGGATCCACCAGCAGGCTGGCGGGAATGGCGTTGATGCCGTAGGTAGATGCGGCCACGGTCTCCCAGCCCTTGAGGTCGGAGAGATGTGTCCAGGGCATATTGAGCTCGTCGATGGCCTTGACCCAGGCCTCTTTCTTGTTGTCGAAGGACAGACCCACGATATCGAAGCCCTTTGCGTGATACTTCTCGTATGCTGCCACCACATTGGGCATCTCGGCACGGCACGGACCGCACCACGAGGCCCAGAAGTCGACCAGCACCCAGTTGCCCTTGCCCAGATACTCGCTGAGCTTATGGGGCGTGCCGTCGGTGTCGGGTTCCTCAAGGTCGGTGAACTTCTGGCCGATAGACTCTTCCTTGGCCTTCTCGGCCTCGGCGTAGCGGGCCTCGGCCTCTTCCATCTTCTGCTTGACGCTCAGAGTGTAAGGATGCTTGGCATAGGGAGCGTCGGCGGCAAAGAAGGCCTCCAGCTCTTCTTCTTCCAGGCACTGGGCAACCTGAGATACAAATGCAGCGGGAATGATGTTGTCGGCGTTCTCCTTGAGCATAGTTCCGACCATATCCTCGTAAGACTCCTGGTATCCTTCGACCCTGGTCTCGAACTCTTCCAAACGGGCCTCCTGATCTTCGGGAGAGAGGGCGTTGAAGGCCTTTATCTCATCGGTGAAGCGGTTCATTATGGTCGAGAGGAAGCTGTTGTAGTAATTGACCCTCTTGTTGATTTCGGAGCCCTTGAGCTCCTTGGTGACGAGGTCTATAGATACGGGGGCTCCGTCGTTGAAGAAGACAAACTGCTGAGGCTCGTCGTCTTTCTGGAGGGCGAGCAGGGCGTTCTGGTCGGCTTTTCCGGCAAGAGGAAGCGATGTAGCTTCTACATCTCCGGCCAGGCTGGCAATTACTTTACCCGAGAGCAGGTCTATTACCTTCATAGTGGCTCCTTCGGAGTTGAGCACGTTGACAGAGAACTTGACCTGGTTTGATGTGCAGGCGCCCAGAATGGCAAGGGCGGCCAAGATTGCTAACTTTTTCATATTCTGTGTTTTATACTTTTTCTTTACGTCCGCTGCGACGGCTTCTTTCGGCCGCGAATCCCATCACGTGGCTCTCGATGGACACGTCGATGGTACTGGAGAGGAGACCCGGATCCTGAGCCGCTACGGCCTCCACAAAGTCGCGGGCGAGCGGATAGTCGCCGCCGCCGTGGCCGGAGCCTTTGTACTCGGGAATCTCGCTTACCTTAAGGTCCCAAACCTTAGGAGTGCGGGTCTTGAAGTCCCACAGGGTGAAGGTGGTACCGTCTCCGTCGATATAGCCCATAGTGCCCATAATGCGGGTCCTGCGGCCGCCGTAAGGCGAGAAGGCTTCCATCGAGAAAGCCGCGGTCTCGCCGCCCTCGAACACCATTTCGGTCACGTAATGGTCGGGCTGGTCGTTGTCGCAGTGGTACACGCAACGCGCGTAGCTGTCGTACGGAGGGGTGTGGAGACGCTGGAGGATGAAGTCGGGATCTTTGTTGCCGTTGAGGTCAAACACGCCCAGGTGCCACTTCTTGTTGCAGTATATGTCGATGGCGTTGTACGGGCATTCGTCCGCGTGGGGGCAGCCGTCGGTACACTTGAGGGGAGCGCCTTCGGGTGCATTCTCCGGCTTGAACAGGTGAAGGGAACCGTCCGCCACAATGCGCTTGCAAGGCTTGTCGATGATCCAGCGGAGGATGTCGAGGTCGTGGCAAGACTTGGCGAGGATGATGGGGGTAGTCTGCTTGGAGTTGCGCCAGTTGCCTCTTACATAGGAGTGAGCCATATGGGCGTACTGGATGGGCTCCATATGCTGAATGCTCACCAGCTCGCCTATCGCGCCGCTGCGCACCACCTCGCGGAGGGCCAGGAAGTATGGCGCGTAACGCAGCACGTGGCACACCGCCACTATCTTGTTGTACTTGTGCGCCTGCTTGAGGATGTTCTTACATTCCTTCTCGGTGGGCGACACGGGCTTCTCGAGGAGCACGTCGTAACCCATCTCCAGGGCCTTCATACAAGGGGCGTAGTGCACATCGTCGGGAGTGGATACCACCACTGCGTCGGCGAACTTGGGCACCTTGAACACCTCGCTCCAGTCGCCGAAGCGATGCTCGGCGGGAACGCCGTGAGCGTCGGCCATCCTGCGGCAGCGGTGCTCGAGAATGTCGGATACGCCTACTACCTTAACGGCTTCGGGATATTGCTTGAAGTAGCCGGCATACACGTTGCCGCGATTTCCGGCGCCTATTACCACCACCGTTATCTGCCTGGAAGTCCGGGGCTTGAGAGAACGGATGGGGAGGCGGAGGTTGTTGAGAGAGGCCTTTTCGTCGGGGAGAGCATCTGGAGCTGCAGCACGGGCCGTTTTGGCCGCGGCTTCGGCAGCGGGAAGACCAAGGGCGGCACCTGCGGTTACGGCACCTATGGTTTTAAGGAAATCTCTGCGTATCATTGGCTTGAGTTGTTTAGCTTTCAAATATACAGAATATCTCCGAATATATCAAAGGGGGCGGGCCGGTGTTCGGGGGGAGCTGCTGTTCGGGGGCGGGCCGGTGTTCCGGAGTTGATGTCATCCCGAGCGAGCGTAGCGAGCCGAGGGATCTCTATTTCCGTTTATAGGCCGTGAAGCGCCAGGTCAAGCCAAGGTCAAAATTGTTGATACGGTCGTGGTTGTCACGGAAATACGCGGCGTGCAGGCGGAGAATGTCGTTACCCAGCGGGAAGAATTCGAAACCGGCTCCGCCGTAGAGGTAATCGTTGCCGGCGGGGAGTACGAGGTCGTAGGAAATGCCCTGGGCGTCAACGTTGGCCAGGTCGTTGAGCTCGTAGCCGACTTTGGTGCAAATGTTCCATTTGCCGAGGGTCAGGATGGCCTTGACGATGAACGACCAGTCGCTGAACAGGTCTTTCTGCTCGAAGGAGAAGCGGTCAATCATATCCACGTCCACCACCAGCTTGCCCATATTGAATTTGTTGCCCAGGATTACCCAGTTCATCTTGCGGTGCAGCTCGTCTTCGACCAGGTTGTAGCTCCAGATGGTCTTCCACCAGGGCCAGAAATGGCCATTCCAGTAGAGATTGTAGGAATAGGCGTTCTGGGTCACGGGCGATATGGGCGAGGGGATGAACTGCGCCGAGATGGCCTGCCCCTGCACGGGCGAGAAGGTGACGGCGGCGCCGAAAGCGTAGTACTGATAGAGCCTTGCGCTGAATGCGCCATAGTAATATACGTCGATGGGGGCGGAGTCGATTTCGTAGCCGCCGGCCATAATGGGCTGCTTGCCTGCGGTGAAGGACCATTTAGGCGATGCCTGCCACGAGAGCCAGAGGAAGTCGGTGGCGTTGAAGGGGTTGGCATCTTCGATCTTTTTGTTGAGCCTCTGGCGTACACGGAAGGTGAGGCCGTCGGCTATCTGGCCCTTTATGTGGAGGTTGAAGTAGTCGCCCTGGAAATGGGAGTCGTACACTCCGGCGGTTGTCTGCTGATGGAAGGTGGCGCGGGCGTCGAACGAGACCTCATCGACGTGCGCCTGCTGGGCTGCGGCCAGGGCGCCTATGGTCAGGAATAGTGTTATCAGGATAGCTCTTTTCATAATCGGGCGCAAAGATAGCAAATTATTGCGTACGGTGGGCTTGTTTCGCTCATCCCTCTCAGCCTGCGGCCGGGCCCCTCCCGTTCACGTGGTCACGGGCGGCCACGGCCCCCGAGCCCGTTCTCCCTTCCACCAGGCCATTTGAGCTATGGTTCAGCACGGAATTAATTGTTATCTTTGTCTGTCGGAATTTGTTAGAGAGTATGAGTCCGGTGTTGATAGTTATTTGGGTGCTGTTTTACCTGCTGGCCCCGGTGGGGGTGATATGGCTGTGCCGCCGGAGCGCCGCGGCCGGCAAAGTAGGAGCGATTCTGATATTGTACTTCCTCGGCATAATCGTGGCGAACCTGCTGATATACCCCTTCGAGGGCGCGGCAGAAGCCCTTTTTCCCGTGCAGGACACGCTCTCCAGCCTCACCATCCCCCTGGCCCTGCCGCTCATCCTCTTTGCCTGCGACTTTCGGGGCTGGGGTGCCAAGACCGCGCTTAAGTCGCTGATTATCGGCCTGGTGGCAGTATGCGTTGCTACCGTGGGAGCCTACTTCCTACTGCGGGAACATCTGTCACCCGCCATCGCCGGAATGGCGGTTGGAGTGTACACCGGCGGCACCCCGAATCTTGCCGCCATCAAGATGATGCTCAAGGTTGACGAGGCCACCTACGTGCTGATGAACTCGTTCGATATGTTGGTGAGTTTCATCTACTTAACCTTCTTGCTGGCAGTCGGTATCCGCCTCGCCCGAAAGATTCTTCCTTTCAAGCCCGGGCAGGGGGCGGGGACTGGGATGCCTTTGGAAGGGGGTGAGCCCGGGCTGGCACCGGACGGCGCTGGGCCCGCTACCGCTATGTCGCGCGGAGAGGCGGAGATGTACCGCGGAGTGTTCTCGCGCGCTCACTTCGGCGGCGTGCTCAAAGCTGTCGGACTGGCCATTGTCATCGCCGGAGCAGCCATCGGCGTATCGTTCCTGATCACCGGCGGAATCAATATGATCGCGCTCATTCTCACACTCACCACGCTCTCCATCGGCGCATCTTTCATTCCCGCCGTGCGAAAATGGGATAAGAGTTACGACTGCGGGATGTATCTGGTGCTGGTGTTCAGCCTCGTGGTGGCATCGATGGTGGATGTGCGGCGGCTTGCCCTTGGAGAGGGAGTGTGGCTGCTGGCATTTATCGCGCTGGTGATTTTCGGCTCGCTGCTGCTGCAGATTCTGCTGGGCAGGGCACTGAAAGTCGATGCGGACACGGCGGTCATCACATCGGTGGCGATGATCAATTCGCCCCTTTTCGTGCCTATGATTGCCGAGGCAATGAAGAACCGCCGGGTGATCCTCACCGGCATCACCATCGGTATAATCGGCTATGCAGCAGGCAATTACCTCGGCGTGCTGATAGCCTCGCTGCTAGGGTAGGACGCTAGTAGTTGGAGTACTCCTGGCCCAGTGTGCGGATAAAGGAGAGGATTTCTTCTTCACGGGCGGCGGAGGGGGTTTTGAAACCATTGATATAGCTGCGGAGCAGCGACGGATTAAGCCCGAAACGCTTGGCGAAACCACTCACATTTATCTCGGGATGAGAGAGGAAGAACCGTTGCAGTTTAGTCGGCTGAGCATCGGGATATTCAAAACTCTCGAAGCTGATCTGTACATCTACTTTGTTCCAGAAGATTCCACTCGCTCCGATTCTGTAGTCAGACCTGACTTCCTCCGGCGCCTCCAGCAACGGACGATACCACAGCAAGGATTGACACAGCTCCCTGCCGTCATCAGTCACGCCTAAAATTTGATCCGGCGTAAAAGAAATACTGACGATTTTAGTCATCTTCGTTAAAGTATACTTTCCAAGCTTGCTTAATAATTGCAGTATTATCTGTAATTATCCGTTCTATTTTCTTTAGGTCATTTGCTTTGATACCAACAGAATGCTGTAGAACAAATAATCCAGTTTGTTCGTCTAGCGAATACTTGGCTTCTCCACCATTCCCTTCAACATGGACATGAATAGGTTCGTGCTCTCTACTATAAAAGAAGAAAACGTATCCGAAAAATCTAAAAAGTTCTGGCATAGTTATTCGTTTAAGTTTTTGCAAATATAGGTAACATTTTTGATACCTACAAGTACATGGGAAGAGTTTGTCTCAGTTTGTTCAATACCTTAAAGAGTGTAGGCGCTAAAGCAACATCTGCGGGGGTTTATGCATCTAAATATGTGATGAAGCCCAACAGGAAAAAGAAATCGATGCGGATTACCGAAGCCGACTACGTGCTGGCTCAGCGCCGTGCGGCCCGGCTCGAAGAGATAGCCGCCCACGGCAAGCCCGTTTCGTTCCGCACGGCGCTGCACAAATCCAAAAAGATCTATAGCCGCAAGCGCCTCAAAAAATCCGACTTACCGCTCCTCTGACCGGTTTCCCCGCCTCCAGATGCTGTTTGGCGGTCGCCGGCTGTGCGCCCAAACCGCATTCCGGGGGCTTTTTGCTGTTTGCCCTCACACCTAAGAACCAGCAAACCGCAGCCGCCGGGCAGCGGCCCTTCATTTTTGCTGATTTTTTAAGAAGTTTTTACGATTCTTTAAGCCTCTTCCGATTATTTGCAGCATCTTTGCGCTACAGGCCGGGCCGATGTGATTGAAGGGCCGGAGGGAGAGATTTGAGCGTGTCCGGCCTGCTTCCAAAGGCCTAAACTATATCGTATTATGGAAAACACTTCTTATGGCGAAGGCCCCGGCCGCTACGCCGACATTATGCTGGACCGCTGGTTCAAACGTTCTTTCAAGGAGTACGGTAACGCCAATCGTCTGCTGCTCCTGTTCCTTCAAGCTCTTATCCCCGAGAGGCGGATTGCCAGCCTCACATACACTCCTGAGGAGAGCACAAACCAGAATCAAGACGGCAAATCTGTCCGGGTTGACGTGGAATGTACCGACGAGAACGGGCAGCGGTTTGTGGTGGAAGTACAGCGCTCCGAGCAGCACGACTTCTT
>JAGCCX010000019.1 GCA_017651465.1 Bacteroidales bacterium | reverse complement strand
CAGCAACCACAAAGCAATACCGCAAAGCAACGTGAAAGCAGCAAGGATAATGAGTGGAAACAAAAAACAAAAGGCCCCCGTGGCGAATCAGCGAGGGCCTTTGTTATAAGTGGCGGAGGGGTAGATGTCGATGTCTTCGAGTTCTTGTTCGCTGCGGAGGTTGGCGCGGATGAATCGCTGGCGGTCGGAGGTGTTGTCGCCCATATAGAAGTCCATAATGTCGTGTATGGATTCTTCTTCTGCGAGGGACACGGGGTCGAGACGCATATTATCGCCTATGAAGTCGGTGAATTCGTGGGGGCTGATTTCTCCAAGGCCTTTGAAGCGGGTTATTTCCACGCCGGTCTTGAGATCGCGTATTGCTTTTTCCTTTTCTTCCTGGTTGTAGCAGTAGCGGTTTTCCTTCTTGTTCTTGACCCTGAAGAGGGGAGTCTGGAGTATGTGGACGTGTCCGCGGCGTATCAGGTCGGGGTAGTACTTCATTATGAATGTGAGTACCAGCATACGGATGTGCATTCCGTCGTCATCGGCATCGGTGGCCACGATGATGTTGTTGTAGCGCAGGTCGTCGAGGTCGTCCTCCACTCCCAGGGCGTTGATGAGGAGGTTGAGTTCCTCGTTTTCGGCGACTTTCTTGCGGCTCTCTTTGTAGGAGTTTATGGGCTTGCCGCGCAGGCTGAAAACGGCCTGGTAGTTGGCGTTGCGGGCCTTGGTGATGGTACCGCTCGCCGAGTCTCCCTCGGTGATGAAGATGCTGGAGCGCTCTATGTCTTCCTGGGTCTTTTCGGTTACCTTGTCGTTGAAGTGGTAGAGGCAGTCGCGCAGCTTCTTGTTGTAGATATTGCTCCGCTTGTTGCGCTCGCGGGTCTTCTTCTGGATGCCCGAGATCTCTTCCCGCTCCTGCTGCGAGGCCTTTATCTTGTCTTCTATTACGGGAACTATTTCCTTGTGGATGCGGAGATAGTTGTCGAGATTCTTGGATACGAAGTCGTTGACAAAGCTTCGGATGGTGGGACCTATGTCGGTTTTGAGCGCGCCCTTTTCGTCGCGCGTCTGCTTCTCCCACATATAGTTGGAGCCGAGCTTGGTCTTGGTCTGGCCTTCGAAGTTTGGCTCCTGGATTTGAATGCTTATGGCGCCTACGATGCCCTGGCGGCAGTCGGCGGGCTCATAGTTCTTTTTGAAGAAGTCTTTGAGCGTCTTGGCTATGGCTTCGCGGTATGCGGCAAGGTGGGTGCCGCCGTCACGGGTATTCTGGCCGTTGACGAACGAGGCGATATTCTCGCCGTAGGCATTGCCGTGGCTGAGGACTATCTCGATGTCGTCTCCTTCGAGGTGGATGGGCGGATAGAGCGGCTCCTCGCTGAGGTTCTCGTTGACCAGGTCAAGCAGTCCGTTCTCGGACTTGTATGGAGTGCCGTTCAACACCAGGGTCAAGCCTCTCTTGAGGTAGGAGTAGTTCTTGACCATAGTTTCGACGTAGTCCATATTGTAGTGGAAGTCCCCGAACATCATAGTGTCGGGATAGAAGCGGACCAGCGTGCCGTTCTTCTCCTTGGTGCTGTCTTTGCCGCTGCCGGTCAGGGCTCCGCGCTCGAAACTTGCCCAGGAGCACTCGCCGTCGCGGTATGAGCACACGTAGAAACGCTCGGACAGGGCGTTGACGGCTTTTGTACCTACGCCGTTTAGACCGACCGACTTCTTGAAGGCTTTGTCGTCGAACTTGCCTCCGGTGTTCAGGATGCTTACGGCTTTTACCACAGAGTCGAGGGGAATGCCGCGTCCGAAGTCGCGCACGCTCACCTCGCCGTTCTCGATTTGTATCTGAACCTGCTTGCCGAAGCCCATTGCAAACTCGTCGATGGAGTTGTCAACCACTTCTTTCAGCAGAACGTATATGCCGTCTCCCTGGTTGTTGCCGTTGCCCAGACGCCCGATGTACATACCGGGGCGCATTCGGATGTGTTCTACTCCTTCTAGGGTTATTATGTTGTCGTCGGTGTAATTAATCTGCTCTGCCATTTCTCCAAGAGTTGAAATCTCACAAAGATAATCATTTTTTTTTATTGGCGTTTGACTTTGGAGACGTGCTTGAGAGCGGCGATTTGCGATATTACCTTGTCAAGCTCCAGGTTCGAAGGTACCAGCAAGCGGAGGGTGATCTCGTAGGTGCCGTTGCGGTGGTTCTCGTTTACGTTGAACGAGCGCACCGACACGCGGAACTGTCCGGTCACGTCGAGGATGGCGCTCATAACCGAATGCTCGCTGTCGGAAATGATGGACAGGGTGGTGAGGAAGCTGCCTGCGGCTGCAGTCTCCTGCCAGACTACTTTCTGAATGCGGTAAGGATAGCGCTCGATGAGGCGGGCGGCATTGGGACAGGAAATACGGTGAATCTTGATTCCTGCGCTCCGGGTGACGAAGCCGAATACATCGTCCCCGAACACGGGGTTGCAGCAAGCCGCCATCTTGTAGTCCAAACCCTTGACATCACGGGCGTTAAGCACCAGTATATCCTCTCCGTCTCCGGAGTAGCCGGGCAGTTTTTCCTTTACCACGTGCTCCTGCTGGACCTCGGGCTCCTTGCTGGACTTCTCCAAGATGTAGGCCTTGATGGCGTTGATATCCACCTCGCCGCTGGCAATTGCCGCCATAAAGGCAAGTACTGAATTGTACTTGTGCGCCTTCATATATTCGGTCTGCATCACGTCGGGGAATTCCAGCTTCCAGTTGCGCAGACGCCTTTCCAGCAACTCCCGGCCCTCGGCTGCGCGTTTTCTCTCTTCGGCATCCAGTTCGAGCTTGATTTTGGAACGGGCCTTGGAGGTCACGACCCAGTTGAGCCAGTCGCGGCTGGGCTTCTGGTCTTTGCGGGTCAGGATCTCTACGGAGTCTCCGGTCTTGAGTTTCTCCTTGAGCTGCACCGCCTTGCCGTTCACCTTGCCTCCTATGCAGCGCGCGCCCAGTCCGGAGTGGATATTGAAAGCAAAATCCAGCAGCGACGCTCCCGAGGGGAGTATCCTGAGCTCTCCGGTGGGGGTGAAGACGAATATTTCTTTGTCGGGAGGAGCGGGGAGGTCTTCGGGTTTGGTGCTCAGCGGATGCTCCAGGGCATCCCTTACGCTCAGCAGCCATTTGTCGGTGGTATGCTCGTGCTTGACGCCTTTGTACGCCCAATGGGCGGCAGGCCCGTTTTCGGCCACGTCGTCCATACGCTTGGTACGGATCTGGACCTCCAGATAGCTGCCCTGGCGGTTCTTTACCGTAATGTGCAGGCTCTCGTATCCGCTCGGACGGGGAGTCGTGATCCAGTCGCGCAGGCGCTTGGTGTCGGGCTCGTATTCCTCGGTAACATAAGAGTAAACTTTCCAGCAAAGGTCTTTTTCGATGGCCGGGTCGTCGTCGCAGTCGATGATGAAACGGATGGCGAATACGTCGAACACGCCCTCGAAGGGGACCTTCTGCACCTGCATTTTGCGCCATATCGACCAGGCGCTCTTGGTGCGTATCTTAAGCTTGTACGAAATGCCGGCGTCGGAGAGCTTTTTCTTGAGAGGTTCGATAAACTCCCGGGTCAGGCGCTCCCTTTCTTTCTCGGTGGCCTTGAGTTTGTTGGTTATGGCCCGGTACTGCTCGGGCTCGGCGTGGCTGAAATAAATATTGCCCAGCTCGCTGTTGATATTGTACAGGCCGAGCTGGTGCGCCAGGGGCATATAGAGCATCAGCGTCTCCAGCAGCTTCTGGTCGCGCGATGTCTTGGGGAATATGTTCAGGTGCCGCATCACCTCCAGCCGGTCGGCTATTTTGATGACGCTCACCCTTGGGTCGGTGGAATACTGGACTATCAGTTTTTTGTAGTTTTCCGCCTCCAGGCGTGTATCTTTGGGCTTAATGGTGGATATCTTGTTGAGGCCTTCCACCATCATCCGTACATCCTGGGGGAAATCCCTGATGTCCACCTCTTTGTGCTCCCGTGAAGCCTCGTGCAGGTAAACTGCCGCAGCACAGGCGTCTGGGAGGCCGATTTCAGATGTGACTATGGCCGCCACACCGTCGGCGTGCGAGATGAAAGGCGACCCGTCGTAGCGCAGTTCGCCTTCCAGGGTTTCTTGCGCGATTCTTCGCGCTTTAACTGACAAGAGTTCTTCTTCCATATATGCAAATATAGAACAATTATTCCTACTTTTGCAACAGAAATGAAATTTGTCCTGGATTCATCATACAAGCCTTCCGGAGACCAGCCGGAGGCCATAGAAGGGCTCTGCGATGCACTCCGGAGCGGTGTGCCCGACGTGACCCTTCTGGGCGTTACCGGCTCGGGCAAGACTTTTACTATGGCCAACGTCATAGAGCGCCTCCAGAGGCCCGCCCTCATCCTGAGCCACAACAAGACCCTTGCCGCCCAGCTCTACGGCGAGTTCAAGTCGTTCTTCCCGTCCAACGCGGTGGAATATTTCGTGTCGTACTATGATTACTACCAGCCCGAGGCATACATACCTACCACTGATACATACATCGAAAAGGACCTGAGCATCAACGACCAGATAGAAAAGCTCCGCCTGTCGGCCGCGTCGGCCCTTATGAGCGGCAGGCGCGACGTTATAGTAGTATCGAGTGTCAGCTGCCTGTACGGCATAGGCAATCCTGAAGATTTCCACGCCCAGACCATAGAAGTTCACAAAGGGGAGAGGCGCAGCCTTACCGGCCTGCTGTACAAACTGGTAGATGCGTTGTACAACCGTACCGAAACCGACTTCAAGCGCGGGACGTTCCGGGTTCACGGCGATATAATCGACGTCTTTCTGGGCGGGGCCGACGAGGCTGTGAGAGTGGAGTTTTTCGGCGATGAAGTGGACGGCCTGAGCCTCATCGATCCCGTAACAGGTGCGCATATAGAGGAAATAGACCACGTGAGCATATGTCCTGCCACTAACTTCGTGACAACACGGGAGCGCTCCATATCTGCGGTCAGCGCCATCCAGGACGACCTTGTGAAGCAGCTGGAGTGGTTTGAATCATTAGGCAAGGGACTGGAAGCCAAGCGCCTCAAACAGAGGGTGGAGTACGACCTGGAGATGATCAAGGAGATGGGCTATTGCCCCGGGATTGAGAATTACTCCCGCTACTTCGACGGGCGCAAGGAGGGTGAAAGGCCCTTCTGCCTGCTGGATTACTTCCCCAAGGACTTCATAACTTTCATCGACGAGAGCCACGTCACCCTGCCGCAGGTGAGGGCGATGTACGGAGGCGACCATTCCCGCAAAAGCGTGTTGGTTGAATATGGATTCCGCCTGCCCGCCGCCTCGGACAACAGGCCCCTGAAGTTCGACGAATTCGAGGCTCTTACCGGCCAGACGGTGTATGTGAGCGCAACTCCCGCCGACTACGAGCTGGAAAAGTCGGAAGGCCTTGTGGTAGAGCAGCTTGTGCGTCCCACCGGACTGCTGGATCCGCCCATAGAAGTGCGCCCCATAGAGGGGCAGGTGGACGACCTGGTGGAGGAGATACGCAAGCGAGCCGAGGTGGACGAAAGGGTGCTTGTCACCACCCTTACCAAACGTATGGCCGAGGAACTTGACGAGTACCTGCGGCGCATCGGGGTGAGAGTCCGCTACATCCATTCCGACGTGGATACATCCGAGAGAGTGGAGATAATCGAAGACTTCAAGAACGGGCTTTTCGACGTGCTGGTGGGAGTGAACCTGCTGCGCGAGGGCCTCGACATTCCGTCAGTGTCGCTCGTGGCTATACTTGACGCCGACAAAGAGGGCTTCCTGCGCACCGGGCGCGCTTTGACGCAGACTGCAGGGCGTGCCGCCCGTAACGTGCACGGGCTGGTGATTATGTACGCCGACCATATAACCCCCTCGATGGACGAGACCATACGGGAGACCAACCGGCGCCGCTCCAAGCAGATAGCATACAACAAGCTTCATCATATCACGCCGACGCAGGTGCAGACCCGCAGCAATGTGTTGATCGGGGAGCTGGGCGGTGCCAAGGCTGTCAGTGGCCGGCTTGCCGGTGGCACCACCGGACGCGTTTCGGCCGCCAACTCGTACGACAAACCGGAATACATTCCCAATCCTTCCGATTACGGCAGGGGAGAAGTCACCGTGGGTTTCGGGCACGACGCCATCAGGGAGGCGGGCGCCGCTTATTCCGACGGCTTCGTCCGTGCCGACCTGGCGGCCGTGCTTCAGGATCCCGTCATACGCTCGATGTCGCGTGCGCAGATAGAAAAGATGATTTCAGACGACCGCGAACGGATGAAGAAGTCGGCCTCCGACCTTGACTTTACATCGGCGGCCCGCTACCGCGACGAGATGTGGGCCCTTCAGCAGTATCTTAAAGTCTGGAAGGATAAATAAACAATGCCGGCCCCCTTGGCGGAAGCCGGCATTATCGTCAGTATTGCCAGTTTTATAGAGCCTCGATCATCCGCCTGAACAGCTCCGACATACGGTCGGCGGCTATGCCTGCCTGCTTTACCACGTCGTCTCCGTCGTTGAAGTTCCTGGGAACGTTGCGGCTGTTGGCCTCGTTGGTGACCACCGACATACCGAATACACGTATGCCGCAGTGGCGCGCCACTATAACCTCGGGGATGGTGGACATACCGACCAGGTCGGCGCCCACCTCGCGGAAGAAGCGGATCTCGGCGGGAGTCTCATAGGTGGGTCCAGTGCTTCCAAAATAAACGCCCTTCTTGAGATTGATTCCCATCTGTATGCCGAGCTTCTCTGCAAGTTCCTGAAGCTCAAGGTCGTATGCGCAGGTCATATCAGGGAAGCGGGGCCCGAACTCGGCCAGATTGGGACCGATGAGCGGGTTGGGCATCATATTGATGTGGTCTTTGATTATAACCAGGTCGCCTACGTGATACTCGATGTTGGTGCCGCCGGCGGCGTTGGATACGAACAGGAACTCGATGCCCAAAAGCTTCATCACCCGGATGCCCAGGGTTACAAGCTCCATAGGGTAGCCTTCATAAAAGTGAAGGCGGCCCTGCATAGCAATGATGTTCTTGCCGCCAAGCTTTCCGTAGATGAAATTGCCCTTGTGCCCGACGGCCGTGGACATAGGAAATTCGGGAACATCCCTGTAGGGGATAACGATAGCGTCTTCAATCTCCTCGGCGAGTTTGCCGAGGCCGCTGCCCAGGACTATGCCTATTTTGGGCAGTTCGGGCCCGATGCAGGATTTGAGGTAGCGGGCCGCGTGTTGGATTCTTTCGGTTCTTTCGTCCATAGTGCTATAACATTCGTTTGATTTCCCTGCGCGCCTGCTCTATGATTTCGCGCTCGCCGTCGATCTCGCGGTGGCGCATTACAAAACGTCCGCCGCAGATGACGGAATCCACACAGTCAGAGTGCGCAGAATATATTAAATTGGCAAGGAAACTTCCCGGTGAAAGGAAGAAAGTATTGTCGGTGTCGACGATGGTAATGTCGGCAAGGGCTCCCTCGGAGAGCTTGCCCGCATTGATTTTCAGCGCCTTGGCACCGTTTATGGTGGCCATATCCAGCAGTTCGTCCAGAGGTAGCGCCTTAGGGTCTCCCCGCCAGGCTTTCTGGAACAAGGCGGCCGTTTTCATAGCCTCCAGAAGATCGAGATTGTTGGAAGAAGCGCATCCGTCGGTGCCGATGCAGATGTTTATGCCGGCGTCACGCATCTCGTTGTACAAGAACTTGTATCCCGACGATAGCTTGGCGTTGGAATTGATGTTGTGGATGCAGTGCACCCCGCGGGCGGCGAGCAGCTCTATATCGTGCTCCGACAGCCAGAGGGTATGGGCGGCGAGCAGGTTGGGGCCGAGTACTCCGAGCTCGTCGAGATACTCCACGGGTGTGAGCCCTCCGTGGGCGGCCTTGCAATCTTCGACCTCCTTGAGAGTCTCGCTAAGGTGTATGTGCAGGTTGAGATTCCTCTCTCGCGCAAAGTCGGTGATCCACCTGATGAGGCCCTCGCTCACGGAATAGACAGCGTGGAATGCGACCTGGTAGATGCTGCCTTTCTGCCATATGTCTCGGGTCTGCTCGTACCAGCGCAAGCACTGGTCTTTTTCTCTCTCGGCCTCGTCCGGATCGCCCAGATCTATCATATCGTAGCCGAGGGAATGCCTCACGCCAGTCTCGACGGCAGCTTTGTGGGCGGCAGGGAAGAACCAGTAGTGGTCGTTGAAAGTTGTGGTGCCGGTACGTACCATTTCGATGCAGGCCACCTTGGTGCTCCAGTACACGAAGTCGGAATCGAATCTGCTTTCGATTGCCCAAATCTTCTTGAGCCAGTCCTGGAAAATCATATCTTCCCCTATGCCTCTCATAAGGGACATTCCGGCGTGAGTATGCATATTTATAAAACCGGGAAGGGCTACCTTTCCGCTGCAATCCATCATTTCTATGTCCCCGGCTAATTCCCAGTTCCGGCTGCTGCCGGCAGGGGCGATTTTTGATATTACGTCCTTTTCGATCAGGACGTCACAGGCTTTTTCGTCGATCTCTATGTTCCTGAGCAATATCATTTGCTACAGGTCTTCGAATTCTACGCTTTTTTCTTCAGGTTCCCTTTGGGGAATTACTCCTCCGAAGCACTGGTCGGTGATGTAGGTTATCACCTCGTCCAGGCCCTCCTTGAACTTGTCAAAATCTTCTTTGTAGAGGAAAATCTTATGCTTGTCGTAAGTGAAGGTGCCGTCGGGATTGTTCCTGCGCTTGCTCTCGGTTATAGTGAGGAAGAAATCGTTATTGCCCTTGGTGGATTTGACGTCGAAGAAATAGGTACGCTTACCGGCCCTGACGGGTTTTGAATAAACATCCTCTGAATTGCGGTCCACATATCCCGCCGGTTCGTAATCGTCTCTGTACATAACAAAAAAATTACTAATGATTTGTGCAAAAATAGAATTATTTTTCAGATTACGTGTTATCTTTGTAGGAAAATTTGTTTGAAATTTATGCTGAACAGAAGAATCCTCCGGATAAAGGCCTTCAAGGCCGTTTATTCACGTGTGGAAAATCCTGCTATGTCTTTGAAGGACATTGAGTTTGAACTTGAACAGTCCTGCGAGTCGACCAGGGATCTGTATCTCCGTTTGCTTGCCCTCGTGAGCCCTTTGACCACGGAAGCACGATCCCGTATCGAGGCCGCCAGGTCCAAGTTCAACCCCTCTGAGGAAGAACTTAATCCCAACCTTAAATTTGTGCAAAATTCCATTGCGCAGCTGCTGGACGAAGACCCCGATTTCTGCAAGCTGGTCAAAAAGAAAAAGATTTCCTGGGAGAACGACGATGTGCTCTTGAGGCATCTCTACGAAGGCGTGCGCTCGAAGGAGTACTTTAAAGAATATATGAACTCTCCGGAGCGTTCCCTGCAGCAGGATGCCGCCCTGTGGAGCCGTATCTTCGAAGAGGAACTTCCCGACAACCAGGAGCTTCACGACATCCTTGAAGACCTTTCCATATACTGGAATGACGAACTGGAATATGCTATTTTCTGGTGCTGCCGCAGCCTGGAGCAGATAGGCAGGGGCAAGCCCTGGAGCCTTCCGGAGCTTTACCTGAGCGACCAACCCGGCTCCGAGGGCAAGGAGAGCGACAAGGCGTTCGTTTTTACTCTTGTACGCACGGCTTACCGCAACTTCGACCGGTATTATTCGATGGTCTCGGCGGTCACTCCCAAGTGGGATACCGGCCGTATCTGCGCCACCGACCTCGCCCTGATAATCTGCGGCCTGGCCGAGGCTGACGCTTTCAGCAGCATCGACTACCGGACTACCATAAATGAATTTGTAGAAATATCCAAGTTCTACAGCACGCCCGAGAGCCGGGCGTTCGTAAATGGAGTTCTCGATAAATTAATCAATAAAGAATAGATCTATGAATTTTCTGACCTTACTTCAGGCCGCTGCACCCGCAGCAGGCTCCCAGCCCCAGGGTGGCGGCTGGTCGATGTGGATAATGCTCATCCTCATCTTCGCCATTATGTGGCTCTTTATGATACGTCCCCAGCGCAAGCAGCAGAAAGAGATGGAACAGTTCCGCAATGCCCTCAAGAAAGGCGATAAGGTTATTACCGCAGGCGGCATCTACGGTACCATCGCCGAGGTTAAGGAAGGCGAAAGGACCGTGCTGCTGAGGGTTGACGGTGACGTGAAGCTCCGCGTGGACAAGTCTTCCCTTCAGAGAGACCCTGCTGCTGCCGCTCCCGCACCTGCCGCACCTGCAAAGGCCGAAGAAAAAGAGGAACCCGAAAAGAAATAGCATTTGAGGCGCTGGACCCAATTCCTCCTCTGCCTGCTGCTGTCGGGCAGCATCTGGCTTATTCACAACCTGTCCCAGACTTATACGGGGGTTGTGAACGTGTCGGTCGTGGCCCACAGCGGGCTTAAGGGCAGGGCCTCCGCTTCCCGTTCCGCGGTAAGCATCGGTGCCCGTTGTTCCGCCACCGGCTTTCGCCTGCTGCGCCTCAAGCATCAGCGGCGTGACGCCCAGGTGGACATTCACGAAGAGGATCTGGTGCCTGCGGGAGGAGACCGTTACACCGTATCTGCTGCCGAAATGGCCAAGTACTCGTCCGAGATTTTCGGCGAGGGTGTGGACCTGGTTACCTTCCTCAACCAAAATTACAGTTTCGAATTCGTCCCGGAGAATTTCAAGTCCGTTCCGGTGAGGGCAGTGTATTCGGCGTCGTTCAAGCCCCAGTATACAGCTGCGGCTCCTATGAGCGTGACTCCCGATTCGGTTATTGTTTACGGAGACGACGCAAAGCTTGCCACCGTCGATGTGGTGCTTACCAAGGCATTGAGTTTCAACGATCTGTCTAAAAGCGTCGGAGGAGTTGTGAAACTTGTCCCCGTGAACGGGCTCAGGATGTCGGAAAAAGACGTCACCTGGTCGCTTGAAGTAGTCCGCTACGTGGAGTTGCATTCCGACGTGTCCATAGGCGTGCGGAACGTGCCTGCAGGAGTGTCGCTTTCGGTCTATCCTTCGCGCACCCAGGCCACTTTCCTCTGTCGTTTCCCCACCCGGGGAGACCCTGCCGGGACCTGTGAGTTTTACGTCGATTACGACGAGTTCATCAAGTCGGATTCGGGCCGCGTGGTGGCCAGGGCCGACAATGTGCCGCCGTATGTGATCGAGTGGCGGCTCGGGCAGGAACTGTTCGACTGTATGGTCAGGGAGGACGCCCAATGACTACAGTACTTGTAACCGGACCGATAGGCAGCGGCAAATCGACGGCCTGCCGTTACCTCTCCTCCAGGGGCTATCCGGTTTACGACTGTGATTCCCGCTGCAAACGCCTCTACGAGGAGGTGCCGGGCTTGAAAGAGAAGATAGAGGAGGAGCTCGGAATCCCGTTCTCGGAGCTGTACCGCATTTTTGAAGACGAGTCCTTGCGCCTCTCCCTTGAGGCGATAGTATATCCGCTGCTGGTGGAAGACCTCAAGCGCTGGAAAGCATCCAAGGAAGGCTTCCCGCTGCTTTTTGTGGAGTCGGCGATTGCGCTTGACAAACCTTGCTTTTACGGCCTCTGGGACAGCGTACTGCTGATCGACGCCCGAAAGAGCCTGAGACTTAAGCGTAACGAAAATGCCCGGCAGCGCGACGCCATTCAGAGTTTCGACCCGTCCAAAGTGGATGTGATAGTACGGAACGACGGCTCCCGCGAGGCTTTATACAAACAACTTGACGATTATTTACAAACGAAGATATGAAAACCGATCTGGCAAAAATCCTGTCCGTTTCCGGACACCACGGACTGTTCCTTTTCCTGGCGCAGTCCCGCACCGGCGCCATTGCCGAGGCTCTCAGCGACAAAAAGCGCACAGCATTTGATGCTCACAGCCGCATATCCACTCTTTCCGATATAGCAATCTTCACTTCTGAAGGTGAGATGCGTCTCTCTGAGGTATTCACCGCTATGAAGAAGGCAGCCGACGAAGGAGTTTCCGTTCCTTCGCCCAAGGCAGACTCCGCCGATATCAAAAAGTTCTTCGCCACGGCCGTTCCCAACTACGATGAAGACCGCTTCTATGTCTCCCATATGAAGAAGGTGCTCGAGTGGTACGACGAGCTGTCCAAGTACGCTTCTCTTGATTTCGTTACCGACGAGGAAAGGGAAAACGGCGTTGAAGAGAATTAAGGTCATAACCCTTGGCTGTTCCAAGAACAGCGTAGATACGGAACATCTGCTGGCGGCCCTGCCTGCAGATGATTTCCGTATTGTGCAGGAGCCTCCATTCGACTATTTGCTTTACAATACCTGCGGCTTTATCGGGGACGCCAAGGAAGAATCCATCCAGGCCGTTCTTGAGGGGGCTCAGGCAAAGGGAAGGGGAGAAGTCTCCAAGCTTGTAGTATTCGGCTGTCTTTCACAGCGCTACGAGGCCCAGATGCCCGCCCTCATCCCTGAGGTGGACGCGTGGTTCGGTGCCCGGGACCTCAATCCGCTGCTCCGCTATCTGGGCGCTCCTCCCTCACGTTTTGTCTCGCGCCTGCAGGAGAGTCCCCGCGGGTACGCTTATCTTAAGATATCGGAAGGCTGTGACAGGCGCTGCTCTTATTGCGCCATTCCTTTCATCCGCGGAGCCCACCGCTCGGTGCCTGTTGAAGATTTGGAAGAGGAGGCGCGGCAGCTGGTATCGGAAGGCGTGAGCGAATTGATTCTGATAGCCCAGGATACTACCTTCTACGGGCTGGACCTGTACGGGCGCCGCGCTCTTGCCACCCTGCTCGAGCGTTTGAGTGCAATCGAGGGAGTAGAGAGGATCAGGATACATTATTCCTATCCTACCGACTTTCCCGAGGACGTGCTTGATCAGATGGCCCGCAATCCCAAGGTCTGCAAGTATTTGGATATACCTCTCCAGCATATCTCCGACAAAGTGCTGGACAATATGCACCGGCACATCGATTCCGAGCGCACCCGGGCCCTTATAGCAAAGCTGCGCGAGAAAGTGCCGGGAGTGGTCCTGCGTACCACTATGATTGTCGGACATCCGGGAGAGGGGGAGAAGGAGTTCGGGGAGTTGATGGATTTTGTGCGGGAAGTGCGCTTCGAGCGCCTGGGCGCTTTTGTGTATTCCGAGGAAGAAGGCACTTGGGGAGCGGAGCACCTGGAGGATGACGTGCCCCTTGAAGAGAAGCGCCGCAGACTTGAAGAATTAATGTCGCTCCAGGCAGATATCTCATTGAATTACAATCGCTCCCGTATAGGCTCCACGGTGCGTGTGCTGGTTGACGACATAGTTAACGGAACCCTGGTATGCCGCAGTGAAGGGGAGAGTCCCGAGGTTGACGGCGAGATACTTGTGAGCACAACAAAAGCCGATGAGGCAATCATCGGCTCCTATATCGACGTCCGTATCACCGGGGCGGACGAATACGACCTAAGCGCAGTTCAGCTCTGAGGTTTTTTCCAGATCGAGGGCCTCGGCCAGTATGCTGACCGGGTTCTTGACCGGAACACCAGTTGACATTTCGATTTGCCATTTGCAGGTCTCGCATTCGCAGGCTACGAATTCGGGGGCTGCGGCGGCTATGTCGTCGAAGAGCTTCTTTCCTATCAGCTGCGACACTCTGAAGTTCTCTTTCTTGAAGCCGTATGTGCCGGCAATGCCGCAGCAGTTGCTTTCCAGCTCGGTAAGCTCCAGGCCGGGAATCATCTTGAGCAGTTCCGTCGTGAAGATGCCCAGGCCGAGCCTCTCCTGGTGGCAGGGGCAGTGGTACGCGGCACGGGCCTTCCAGCCCTCTTTCCAGACGGGCTTGATTTGGCCGGAGGCTATGGCTTTGTAGAGGAAAGGCTCCACTAGGCTTATGTGCTCCTTTATGCTGCTGTTATCGACTTTCAGCAGCTCGGGGTACTCTTCCAGCAGGGTCATTGTGCAGGTGGTGGATACGGTAATAATATCCCGGCCTTTGACCAGCGATTTGCTGAAGGCGTTCATATTGGCCTTGGCGTCACGGGTGGCGGCCGGAATCATTCCGTTGGCTATCTTGGCCACTCCGCAGCACCTCTCGCCCTCGATCAGATGCACTCCGTAACCAAAGGCGTTCATAACCGCAACGAAGTCTTTGGCAAGCTGGGGATAGTTGTAATTGGCGTAGCAACCGTGGAAATAACTGATATGCTTTTTGAACTCATCCTGCCTGGCGGCTGCTTTTTTGTTGAACCAGTGCACGAAAGTCTCGGACGAGTACTTGGGCAGGGTGCGCCTGTGGTCGAGGCCGATGGTGAGGTCGAGCAGGCCCTTGACGGGAGAGAGCCCCAGAGAGAAGTTCACCAGCGGCGCCACCGCGCTTGCCACGGGCCCCATCTGGTCTGTACTGGCAAGCATTATGTCCCTGAGGCGTGGAGGCTTTTGGGAGAATTCGATACGGGCCTGCTGTATGAGGTCGGCAATACGTACTCCGGAAGGACAGGCCACCTCGCACCTTTTGCAGTTGAGGCAGTATTTAAGGGAATCGTCGTAAAAGATGCCGTTCTTGAGGCGGTAGCGCTGTCCGTCGGGACCTGAGCGCTTGGGCCCGCCATAGTCGGGGTTGTTGGCCATTACGGGGCACACGGTCTCGCATAGCGAGCATTTCTGGCACTGCTCGAAATTACCTGTGCTTATATTATTCTCCTGCATAGTCGGTCTTCCTTATGGCCCGGACTGCCTGCCGGGCGCTGTTGAGTATCTGTTCTGTGGCGTCGCCCTGAGCGCTGCTTACGCCTGCGAGCACCTCTCCTGCGGGGTAGAGGTTTTCTATGGGAACTCCGCCCTTGAGGGCGAGGGCCCCGCTGGTTTTAACCCCGAATTCAAGAAACCTCTGGGGCGCTGCGAACGAAGGGTCGAACCAGCTCGGACGGTCGGCGTCGTACTCCACGTCAAGATTGAAAAGCGGCTCATAGACCTTGTCCATATCGGCTACCAGGCCGCGTGAAAAGTATTTTCCGGTGGCAAGGACGAACTGCCCGGCCTCGAGGGGCTCGTTACCGAGCTTGGCGGTATAAACGCGCAGGAGCCTGCCGTCTTCGAAATCGCCCGACACTACCCGGTCGCCTTGAAGGACTGTGCCTCCGGCGGCTTTGAATTCATTTTTCGGGCAATTGTACAGCGACAACCCATCGGCTACGAGAATGCACTTGAGCCCGCTCTTCTGAAGTTCGGTGGCGGCGCTCGTTCCGGCGAGCCCTCCGCCTATAATGACAACGTCAAATTTCATCGTAGGAATAGGGTTTCTCGAATTTGTAAACTCTCTGCATAAACTCCATCTCACGAAGCGTGTCGCCCCAGCCCACGGCGCGCATTCCTTTCCAGCGCTCGTCGAGGTAGTCGGCTGCGAGTTTGGCTTCCAGCGAAGGATCTCCAAGGGCCTGGGCAAGGGCTTTTGCAGCCTTGCGTATGCACAAGGTCCCCTGGCAAGTGCCCATTCCCACGCGGGTGCGGCGGCGCAGGTCGCCGAGCGAACGGACGCCCAGTTCGGCCACCGCGTACTTTATTTCCGCCAATGTTACGTTTTCGCACTCGCAGACCAGCTGCTTGTCGGCATCGGAGTCAAAACGTAGTTTGCCCACCAGGTCTCCCTGGCGTCCGGCGGCTCCTTTCTGACCGAGCGTAACTTTGCCCTCGAAGCGCTTGCTTACAGTCTCTATACGCCCGTCCACGGAGCCCGGCAGGGGAGTCTCGGCGGTGCTGCACGCCTGGTTGACGCCGAGTTTGCGGCACACGGCGTCGGTTGCGAGTTCCGCCATAAGGCGGTAAGTCATCAGCTTGCCGCCGGTGATGCTGATAAAACCTTTGACCCCGTCGCGGGTCTCGTGGTCCAGACATACTATGCCGCGGCTGATGCTGCGGCCGGTAGGGTCGCTGTCGTCGGCCACGAGCGGACGTACACCGGCATATGCGCGCAGGATGCGTGTGGAAGCCAGCGAGGGACAAAGGGCGCAGCCTTCCCTGAGCAGGAGGCGTACCTCGTCGGGGGTGACCTCCATATGGTCGCATTCCTCGAAGGGAACTTTGGTGGATGTAGTGCCGATGACGGTGACGGAATCACCGGGGACGAGGATGTCACCGTCGGCCGATTTGCGGCAGCGGTTGATGACAACGTTGTTGACCCTGTGGCCGAACACCAGCAGAGCACCCTTGGCGGGGTACATTCCTATGTGTACGCCGGCCTTCTCGGCCACGCCGTGGCCCCAGATGCCGGCTGCGTTGACGGTTACCGGAGCCCTGTACTCGGCCTTGACGCCTGTACGGGTGTCAAGTACCTGTACGCCCTGTATAGTGTCTCCTTCGCGGATAAAGTCGATGAACTCGGTATATACCAGTACCTTGGCTCCGTGCATAGCGGCGTCGGTTACGTTTGCCGCGCAAAGGCGGAAGGGATCCACCGAACCGTCGGGCACTACCACGGCGCCTATCAGCGACGGATTAACCGAAGGCTCCATCTCCCTGGCGTCCGAGGGAGAAATAGCCCTCGCCTCGATACCGGCGCGCTGGCAGGCGTCTATGAACTTCTGCTGGTAGTCGAGTCCGAATCCGGCCTCTTCGTCTTCCGGGAGAGTGATGAACAACCCTCCGGTATCTTCTATGCAGTTGGATGCAATGGAACGCAGGATTTTGTTTTCCCTGATGCATTCTTCGGCCGACTCGCTGTCTTTGACGGCATAGCGGGCGCCCGAGTGGAGCAGGCCGTGGTTGCGGCCGGTTGCTCCCGTGGCAATGTCGTGACGTTCTATCAGCAGCACCCTGAGCCCGCGCATCGCGCAGTCGCGGGCTGTTCCCGCACCTGTGATGCCGCCGCCGATGATGATTACGTCAAACTCGTTTTTGGAAGGCATATCGTTTTGTGTTACAATCTCTTAAAAAGGCGGGACCGTAAGCCGGTTTCTGTTCGTTCTGCCATTTATCTTCGCAACCTACCCCCCGGCATCAGGCGGGCCGCCCTCAACTGCCGGTATATTTGGTCTTGCAGACCCTGGTGCCGTACCCGGGTGGCATCGCTGCGACCCGTCGTGAGCTCTTACCTCACGTTTTCACCCTTGCCAAAACTGGCGGTTATTTTCTGTTACGACTCTCGTAAGGTTACCCCCACCTGCGCTTTCCGCAGCAGGGCGCCCTGTTCTGTCCGGACTTTCCTCAGCATTGCTGCCGCGGCAGATCGTCCCACCTTAATTAAACACAAATATAACAATTTATTTTTAACTTTGTAGAAGTTATGATAACCGATAACCGATTGAAGTTCTTCGTGGCTGTGGCGCAGAGCGGCAGCTTTACTCTGGCGGCACGCAAGCTCGGATGCTCCCAGCCGGCGGTAAGCCAGAACATAGCCCAGCTTGAATCCGAAACGGGGTGCACCCTCTTCGAGCGCGGGCGGGGCAGTGTGAGCCTTACGCCTTCCGGCCGGATATTCTACGCCTATGCCGGGCGCATCCTTTCGCTGTATGAGAGTATGGCCAGGGAACTATCGGGGCAGCCTGCGGGGCAGGAACCGGTGCTCATCGACCTCGGAGAGGGGCGGAGCGCCGAGATTTCCGTCAAGGATGGAAAGATACAAATCGGTTTGAATTCAGTAAAATATTAGTATCTTTGCAGCGCAAGTTTAACTAAAATCTTTTTTATGGGTAGAAATGAAGAAACTGCTTTTATTTTTTGCAGCATTGCTGCCTTGCTTCCTTGCGTACTCGCAAGAGGCTGACGACACCGGCAGTTATGTCGATGTGCAGATAATCCCTCGTTTTGAGTTCAATCCTTATTTTACACCGGGCGGATCCGGTGACGGCTCAAGCGGATACTCCTTCGGCAATTCTTCATTATACACACTGGTGGAAGGAGCGATTTCCGACCACGTCTCATTTACTCTCAGCAACCACTGGCTCAAGGCCACCTCAGGCTTTATGAGCGAGACGGCCGATTTGTACAAATCGACCCTGTATTCCAACACCACCAACTGGCTCGACATAGCCACGGTTGATTTCAGTTTCGGCAACTGGACGTTTACCATTGGAAAGGACTGCCTGGCCACCGCAGGTTTCGAGTATGAACCCTGGGATGTGGACGTGGACTTTCTGCTGATAGGAGATACTCCTCTGCTGACCTCATATCTGTGGTACAACCTTCCGTGCTATCAGTGGGGCGGCAAGATAGCCTATTCCATCGAGGAGCATACAAGCCTTGCCATCCAGATGGCCACTTCTCCGTTTGGCGAAAGGCCTTTTGCAAGCGGCCAGTACAGCTACTCCCTGCAGTGGAAAGGAAATTACGGACCTTTCTCCAATATCTGGTCCGTTTCGGCCCTCCAGCGCCCCGACGGAGGCTTCGAGCCCCTGATTGCGCTCTCCCAGCAACTTGAACTGGGCGACTTTACAGCCGGCTTCGACTGGTACAATACCGCCGACGTTGATTTTGACGACGATGACTGTGCGTGCGAGCTTCTGCGCGGCAATACTTTCCGTCCCAGGGTTGCCTGGGCTCCTTCCGAGAAGTTCGATATGGGCGTTGTCGGCAATATCTACACCCGCACGGGAGAGCTGTACGATTTGAATGCGGGTGCATTTTTCCACTATTTCCCTATCGAGGCCATACAGCTCCACGCTGCCTTCGGGTGGGATTTGAATACCGCAGCGCTTACCGCTATGGCGGGCATTAAGGTTAATCTGCATATTTTCCAGCGTTAGAGGATGACAAAGGATTATATTATCGATATTCAACACTTGAGCAAGTCCTTCGGGGGCGTGAAAGTGTTGGACGACATTGATTTCTATGTCCGCAGGGGAGAATTCATAACCCTTCTGGGGCCTTCGGGCTGCGGCAAGACTACGCTGCTGCGCCAGATTGCAGGCTTCATTGCTCCCGACGAGGGAAGGATATTGCTGGAAGGAAAGGACATTTCGGGTATTCCGCCTCACAAGCGCCCTCTCAATACTGTATTCCAGCGTTACGCCCTGTTCCCTCACCTGGATGTGTTCGACAATGTGGCGTTCGGCCTCAAGCTGCATAAGATTCCTGCCAAGGAGATAGAGATGCGGGTTCAAAAGATGCTCAAGATGGTGTCGATGACCGACTACGAAGACCGTTCGGTCGACTCCCTCTCGGGCGGACAGCAGCAGAGGGTCGCCATCGCAAGGGCTCTGGTGAATTACCCGAAAGTTCTTCTGCTGGACGAGCCCCTTGCTGCACTTGACCTTAAGATGCGCAAGGATATGCAGCTGGAACTTAAGGAGATACATCGCAAGATGGGTATTACGTTCATATACGTTACCCACGACCAGGAAGAGGCCCTTACCCTGTCGGACACCATTGTGGTGATGAACGAAGGCCGCATCCAGCAGATAGGAACTCCTACCGACATTTACAACGAGCCGGTCAACTCCTTCGTGGCCGATTTCATCGGCGAATCCACCATTCTCAACGGTACTATGATCTGCGACCGCAAAGTCGAGTTTATGGGCCACGAGTTCGAATGTGTCGACGAGGGTTTTGGCGAGGGCGTACCTGTGGATGTGGTGGTGCGTCCCGAGGATGTGTGCATCTCTTCCTCTCTTGAAGGCGCGCAGTTCAGCGGAGTGGTGGAGTCCTGTATTTTCAAGGGCGTCCATTACGAGATGTTCGTGGATACCGACAAGGGATACGAACTGATGGTTCAGGACTACGATTCCTTTGAACCCGGAAGCAGGGTAGGACTGAGCATCAAGCCCGACGACATACAAGTTATGCGCAAGGAGCGCACCTGCAATACCCTGGAGGCCACGGTGGAAGACCGCGACCATATAAGTATGCTCGGCTGCTCCTGGGAGTGCACGGTGCCTGAAGAGTTCAAGCAGGGAGACGAGGTGCTTGCCGAAGTGGCTTTCGATAAAGTGGACCTGCTGGACAACCAGGAAGACGGCAAGTTGGGCGGAGAAGTGCATTTCCTGCTTTACAAGGGCGATCATTATCACCTGACTATCCTCACCGACGAAGGTGATCATCTTTGGGTGGATACCGACGATATTTGGGACAAGGGCGACCTTGTGGGTATAGACATTTTGCCTTCGGACATTAAGATCAAACGAAAGAATGGTTAAGCGAAGTAACTGGAGCATACCCTACCTGGTCTTTATGATGGTATTCGTGGTGCTGCCGTTGCTCCTGATTGTGCTATATGCCTTTCAGGATGGCGCCGGCCATTTCACGTTCTCCAACATAACCCATTTCTTCAGTGATTCCGACTCTCTTTCTACCTTTGCAGTATCGATAGAGGTGGCAATAGAGAATACATTGATATGCATACTGTTAGGGTATCCGGCCGCTTGGATTCTTGCCAATCGGAAGTACAACCGCAGCGCGGTTACGGTGGTGCTCTTCCTGATGCCGATGTGGATAAACGCCCTTATGCGCACCCTGGCCACAGCCGAGCTTTTCAATATGCTTGGAGTGGCCCTGGGCAAGGGAACTCTGCTGTTCGGTATGGTCTATGACTTCCTGCCGTTTATGATCTATCCCATCTACACTACCCTTATGAAGATGGACAAGTCGTATGCCGAAGCCGCCGAAGACCTGGGCGCCGCCCCCTGGACGGTGTTCTGGAAGATTACCGTTCCTCTCTCGCTGCCCGGAGTGATGAGCGGGGTGCTTATGGTGTTTATGCCTACGGTAAGCACCTTCGCCATTTCGGAATTCCTTACCAACAACAAGATAAAGCTTTTCGGTACCATAATTCAGGAGAATATCAATTCATCTATGTGGAATTACGGTGCCGCCTTGGCTTTCATTATGTTGGTAATCATTGGTATAACTACGCTGTTCCAAGGTTCGGAGCGGGGTGAAGTTGAAGGAGGACTGATATGAAGAAGTTGTTTGCCAAATGCTATATATGGCTGCTACTGGCTATGCTTTACGCACCGTTGCTGTTCATTGCCGTTTTCTCCTTTACAGAGTCGCGCGTGCTTGGCAGCTGGACGGGTTTTTCTCCCCGGCTCTACCAGAATCTGTTCACTGGTAACGTGAGCGGGGGAGCGGCTCTTATCTCCGCAGTTGAGAATACCCTGGTGATAGCGCTGATTGCGGCTGCTTTCTCCACCGTACTTGGTACTGTGGCGGCGATAGGAATCTTCAACCTCAAGGGACGCGCCAAGCGGACTATGCAGTTCCTGAACAACATCCCGATGATCAATCCTGACATCATTACGGGTGTGTCGCTTTTCCTCCTGTTTGTGTTCTTGAGGTTCTCGCAGGGCTATGTTACCGTGGTCCTGGCTCACATTACCTTCTGCACTCCTTACGTGGTGCTGAGCGTAATGCCTAAGCTCTCACAGATGAATCCCAACATATACGAGGCGGCCCTCGACCTTGGAGCCACTCCCGCCCAGGCGCTGTGGAAAGTACTGGTGCCGGAACTACGTCCGGGTATGATTTCGGGCTTTATGATGGCTTTCACTATGTCGCTGGACGATTTTGCGGTGACCTTTTTCACCCGCGGTACAATCGGCCTCGATACACTGTCCACGTATATTTACGCAGACGCGCGCAAGGGCGGTCTTACTCCCGAGCTGCGTCCTTTGATGACCCTGATATTCCTACTGGTCCTGGTGCTGCTGATCATTGTCAATCTCCGTGGCTCAAGGACGAAAAATGCAATAGAATGAAAAAAATCTGTCTTCTTTTGGCGGCGGCCTTCCTGCTTGGGGCCTGCGCCCAGGACCGGGACCAGATCCTGAAAGTGTACAACTGGTCGGACTATATGGATTATGATATCATTCCCGAGTTTGAGGAATGGTACGAGCAGCAGACCGGCGAGAAGGTAAAGGTGATAGTGCAGACCTTCGATATCAACGAGACTATGCTCTCCAAGATTGAAAAGGGACACGAGGACTACGACGTGGTATGCCCGTCGGAATACATCATCGAAAGAATGGTCCGCGGCGACCTTCTGCTGCCCATAGGAAACGATTTCGGCGACACTCCTAATTATATCGAGCAATATGTTTCTCCGTACGTGCGCGACTGTTTTGACAAGCTGGATTGCGGTGGAAAGAACGCCAACGACTATGCCGTAGGCTATATGTGGGGTACCGTGGGCCTGATTTACAACTCCAAGTATGTCACAGCCGAAGAGGTATCTACCTGGGATGTGCTTCGCAATCCTAAGTTCGACGGCAAGATTTTCCTTAAGGACTCCGCCCGCGATATGTTCTGCCAGATAATCATTTATCTGCATCGCGACGATCTTGCCTCCGGCAAAGTTACCCTTGACGAGTTAATGCTCGATTCTTCCGACGAGGCTATTGCCGAGGTGGAGGCATTCCTCAAGGATGCGGCGCAGTATGCGGCCGGCTGGGAGGCTGATTTCGGAAAAGACCAGCTGGTTCAGGAGAGGGGATGGATAAGCGTCAACTGGAGCGGCGACGGAGTATGGTCCAGGGATCAGGCGGCCCCTCTGGGTGTCGACCTGAAGTTCGCTCTTCCCAAGGAAGGCTATACGGTCTGGTTCGACGGCTGGGTTATTCCCAAGTTCGCCCGCAATCCCAAGGCTGCAAGGTACTGGATCAACTTTATGAACCGTCCCGACATAGTGATCAAGAATATGGAGATTACCGGATATGTGTCCACAAACTGCGCTCCCGAGGTTCTTGAGGCATTCATAGACGATCAGTACGATCCTATCGACCTTTCGTATTTCTTCGGAGCCGAGGCAGATTCCGTGCAGGTTGACCCTGTCCTGTATCCCGACCGTTCGGTCATCGAAAAAGGCGGCCTCGAGCACGACTGGGGCGAAAGGACGCATCTGCTCGTGGAGATGTGGTCGCGCGTGAAGGGCGATAATGCCAACTGGGTTACCATCGCGGTGGTATCGGTGGCCCTTCTGGCCCTCGTAGCGTTCGCAATCCTTAGCCGGGTGTCCAAGAAACGCAAGCACAGGCGCCGCTAAGCAAGATCTGAAATAAAACCTATAGTTTCCCCTTTTGATTGCTGATAATCAGGAGGGGAAACATTTTTGTTTTTATGGTTAACAAAAATGTTACAATGGCTATTTGGGGGCAATTTTGTATAGGACCGCTGCAATGGCCATATACACGAAGTTCGGGAGCCACATTGCGAGGCCGGCAGACATAGTGCCGGTGAATACGAACATCTCGCTGAACTTCAGGAAGAGGATGTACAGGAATGCCAGGCCTATACCGAGCGCCAGGTTGAATCCGATTCCGCCGCGTTTTTTCTTGCTGGTGAGAGCCACGGCCATAATGGTGAGGATAAAGGCCGAGAAGGGGAGTGTCAGACGGCGGTTCTTTTCGATCTGGGCGTACATCACATTGGCGTCCCCCCTCATATTCTGAGTGGCTATAAGCGCATTAAGGTCTTTTTGAGGAAGCGTCTCCACGGTTTTCTGGTTGCGGTAGAAATCGCTCAGTTTGAGGGCTATTACGGTGTCCATCACATCGCCGGTACGGACCTTGTCTTCCAGGCCTTTGGTGTAGTCGCGAATGAAATAGCGCCTCAGGTGCCAGCCGTCCATAGTGCTGTCCCACACAGCCGATTCGGCGGTGAGCTTCGACACCAGTTTGTTGTCTTCTATGCTCTCCAGGGTGAATTTGTACGCCGTGTTGTTGTAGGCGCTGAACGACTGTACGTACACGAACTGGCCGGGTGCTATCTGGTAATGCACGTTGTTGCGGCTGTATTTTGTATAGTTCTGGTCGACGTACTTGGTCTCGAATTCAACCCTGGTTGCGTTGGAACGCGGAATTATGAACAGGTTCAGGCATAGTGAGAATAGGGCTATGAGGGCCGCAGACACTATGTAGGGGACCATCATACGGTGATAGCTCACTCCGCCTGAAAGTATGGCGATTATCTCGGAGTTGGCCGCCATACGAGAAGTAAAGAAAATCACCGTGATGAACACGAACAGCGGCGAGAACATATTGATGAAGTAGGGGATGAAGTTCACGTAGTAGTCGAAGATGATGGACTGCAGGGGAACCTCGTGCTCTACGAAATTCTCGATCTTTTCGGAGATGTCGAAAATAATGACGATGCCGATAATGATCAACAATGCTATGAAGAAGGTCAGCAGGAACTTCTTCATTATGTAGCGGTCTAGTATTGTGGGCTTGAGAGTCATTATATCCTTTGGCTGATGCGTTTTACTGCCTCCGTCTTCCAAGAGGCGAAATCACCTTCCTGAATGTGCGTGCGGGCCTGCCGGACCAGATCCAGGTAGAATGCCAGGTTGTGCTCGCTGGCGAGCATCGCGGCAAACATCTCGCCGGCGATGAACAGGTGATGAAGGTACGCGCGGGTGTACGTATGGTCCACAAAAGACGTGCCCTTGGGGTCGATGGGACTGAAATCATCCGCCCATTTGGCGTTGCGCATATTCATTATGCCGTCCCAGGTAAAGAGCATCGCGTTGCGGCCGTTGCGGGTAGGCATCACGCAGTCGAACATATCCACTCCTCGGGCTATGCTCTCCAGGATGTTGGCGGGTGTACCTACTCCCATAAGGTAGCGTGCGCGGTCCTGCGGGATTACCGGGTCTAGCACTTCGAGCATTTCGTACATAACTTCGGTGGGCTCTCCTACGGCGAGTCCGCCTATCGCGATGCCTACCTTCGAATGCTCCAGGGCGTGCTCGGCCGCCTCCACCCTCAGGTCGGGCCAGGTGCAGCCCTGGATGATGGGGAAGAAAGTCTGCTCGTATCCATAGAGCGGTTCAGTCTCCGCAAAGCGCTTGGAGTAACGCTCCAGCCAATCCTGTGTAAGTCGAAGTGATTTAACAGCATAGCTTCTGTCGGCATCGCCCGGGCAGCACTCGTCGAGGGCCATCATTATGTCGGATCCGATGATGCGCTGGGTATCTACGTTGTTCTCGGGGGTGAACATATGCCTCGACCCGTCGATGTGCGAGGAGAACTTGCATCCTTCGGGTGTGATCTTGCGAATCTGGCTGAGACTGAAAATCTGGAAGCCGCCGCTGTCGGTGAGGATGGGGCGGTCCCAGTTCTCGAAAGCGTGAAGGCCTCCGGCTTTGCGCAGTGTATCCAGACCGGGGCGAAGGTAAAGGTGATAGGTGTTGCCGAGTATGATTTCGGCCCCTATGTCTTCTTTGAGGTCGCGGTGATAGACGCCCTTGACCGACCCCACCGTGCCAACAGGCATAAAGATGGGGGTGTTGATCTGGCCGTGGTCGGTGTAAATGACTCCTGTACGGGCAGATGATCCCTGGGCGGATGCTGTCTTCACAAATGAGAACATAGTGCAAAAATACGGAAAAAATCCTATATTTGTATGTTAACCTCGTGCGGACAATAACAATTAAACGTAATACAGATGAAAATCAAACCTATTTCCATCAAGTTGATCTTGATGAATTTCCTGGAATTCGCGGTCTGGGGCGCTTATCTTACCTCGCTCGGCCGTTATCTGGGCAATATCGGTCTGGGTTCGGAGATCAAGTGGTTCTTTGCTATGCAGGGCATTGTGTCCATCTTTATGCCCACCCTTATGGGTATAGTGGCCGACCGCAAGATCCAGGCCCAGAAAGTGCTCTCGCTCTGCCACGGCCTGGCAGGTCTGTTTATGCTCGGCGCCGGCCTGTATTGTATGAATGCCGGAGATGCAGTGGCCTTCGCCCCTCTCTTTATCCTGTACAGTTTGAGCCTCGCCTTCTTTATGCCCACCATCGCAATAGCCAATTCGGTAGCATACAACGCTTTGAGTAGAGAGGGTATGGATCCGGTAGTAGCTTTCCCTCCAATCAGGGTTTTCGGGACCATAGGTTTTATTTGCAGTATGCTGGTTACCAATTTCCTCAAGATAGGAGGAGTTGCTATGCAGGACAGCTACACCCAGCTGTTGGCTTCCGGCATCCTCTCGCTGGTCCTTTGCGCTTATGCCCTTACTATGCCGGCCTGTCCGGTCAACAAATCTGCCGATAAGAAATCTTTTGCCGAGGCCTTCGGTCTCAAGGCGTTTACCCTGTTCAAGGATGGTCAGTTCGCAGTCTTCTTTATCTTCTCGATGCTGCTCGGCGCTGCGCTCCAGGTTACCAACGGATACGCCAACACCTTCCTCGGCTCTTTCGCCGCCGACCCTTCGCTGGCCGACACTTTCGCCGTCAAGAATTCCAACGCCCTGATTGCCATCAGCCAGGCTTCGGAGACCTTGTGCATCTTGCTTATCCCGTTCTGTATGAAGAAGTTCGGTATCAAGAAGGTGATGCTGATCGCTATGTTCGCCTGGGTGTTCCGCTTCGGCTTTTTCGGCCTTGGCAATCCGGCGATGCCCGGAGTGCTCCTGTTCATCCTCAGCTGCATAGTTTACGGTGTAGCATTTGACTTCTTCAACATATCCGGCTCACTTTATGTCGAGCAGAATACCACCGAGGATATCCGTTCCAGCGCGCAGGGAGTGTTTATGCTTATGACCAACGGTCTGGGCGCAACCTTCGGCACCCTTGCAGCCGGCGCCGTGGTTGATGCCGTAGGCGTGTTTGAAGATGCCTCCAAATGGCCTCAGGCCTGGTATATCTTTGCCGCATACGCTTTCGTGGTGGGCATCCTGTTTATGATCCTGTTCAAGGATCCCCAAAAGAAGAAAGTCGCTGCGTAATGGTAGTCAAGGTCATAAACCGGAGCTCGAATCCGCTGCCGCAGTACGCGACGTCCCTTTCCGCGGGTCTCGATGTGAGGTCCAACAATCCGGAGCCTATTGTGCTCGGGCCGCTTTGCCGCGCTATGGTCCCGACGGGGCTTTTCCTCGAAATACCTGCCGGATATGAGGTGCAGGTGCGCCCTCGCAGCGGGCTGGCGGCTAAAAAGGGCATTACCGTGCTCAACGCTCCCGGAACAATCGATGCCGATTATAGGGGAGAGGTGTGCGTGATATTGGTAAACCTTTCGTCCGAACCGTTTGTAATCGAAAAGGGAGAACGTATCGCCCAACTTGTGCTCGCCGCTCACGGGCGGGTGGAATGGGAAGAATCCGAAACTCTTTCCGAGTCGGACCGTGGAGAAGGCGGGTTTGGAAGTACAGGTACGAAATGAAAGAATTGTATCAAAAATATTGCGGCTGTTCCTACAGGGTAACCACCGACAGCCGTACAATCAAGGGCGGAGAGATGTTCTTCGCCCTTCGTGGTGAAAATTTCGACGGTAACAACTTTGCTCTCAAGGCTTTAGAGCTCGGTGCCGCTTGGGCGGTGGTGAACTCTGACGTTGAATTCCCGGACGATGAAAGACTGATCCGCGTAGCAGATCCCTTCGAGACCCTGCGCGACCTTGCCATTTGGCACCGCACCCACGTACGGGACGGACGGCTGCCTGTGGTAGGCCTTACCGGCACCAACGGCAAGACGACCACCAAGAACTTGATTGCTGCAGTTTTGTCCAGGAAGTTCAAGGTGACCGCCACGCAGGGCAACCTCAACAACGATATAGGCGTACCGCTGAGTCTTCTGTCCATTACTCCCGATACGGAAATCGCAGTCATAGAGATGGGCGCCAACCATCCGGACGACATTGAAAAACTGGTGCGTGTAAGCCGGCCGGACTACGGTCTCATTACCAACGTCGGGCGGGCCCATCTGCTTGGTTTCGGCTCTTTCGAGGGCGTCAAGCAGGCCAAGGGCGCTCTTTACCGCTGGCTTGGAGCGCAGGAAGGGAGCGTCATCTTCATTAACGAAGACGATGCCGACCTTAAACAGATGGCTTCCGGCCTGCCTTGTCATTTCTTCGGCTACGGCCTTAAGTATCAGGGCGTAGAGCTGCTGGATGTCACCCCGGAGGAGCCTTTTATGGGGCTTAGGCTGGGTGGGATGGAACTGCGTACCCAGTTGGTGGGAGCATACAATGCCGCCAACGTGCTGGCAGCTCTTGCCGTGGGAGATTACTTTGGCGTAAGCAGGGCCGACGCCGTAGCTGCAGTTGAGGCATACTGTCCTTCGAACCAGCGTTCGCAGATGATGCGTACCGGGCGCAATACTCTTATTGTGGATGCTTACAATGCCAACCCTTCTTCGATGAAGGCGGCCCTGGATAATTTTGCTTCCGTCATAGCTCCCTGCAAGCTCGCGCTGCTTGGCGATATGAGGGAACTGGGAGATGAGTCGGTGGCGGAACACGTCAAGGTGCTGCGTCAGCTGGAAGCCTTCGGACTGAATGCCTGCCTGGTTGGGGAAGAATTTGCCAAGGCTTTGAAAGTTACCAGGTTGAGTGGATTTAGCTCTTTTGGTACTTCAGAAGAATTGGCCTCGTGGCTCGACGCTCATCCCGTGAGCGGATGTACCCTTCTTGTCAAGGGCTCCAGGGGTATCCAGATGGAAAAGGTCCTTAATTCACTTTGATCTTACGGCAGATAAGGCGGCAAAGATAACCGCACAGGACTCCGAACCCAACTCCGACGAGGATGCCCGTTAGCACATCCCCCAGGAAATGCTTGCCCACGAACACCCGGCTTATGCTTACCAGTACGGCCCAAATGCCCAGCAGGACGCCCAGGAGAGTGTAGTTTTGCTTCTTGTCCATTCCCAGGCCTACCATTGTGCAAGAGACGAACGAAGTTGCATTTGCCGCGTGGGCGGAGAAGAAACCGTATAGCATTCCCGGAACTTCCAGCACGTGAAGGCCTCGTGCCATCATTTCGGCATCGTGCACCGGCCTGAGCCGCTGGACACTCATTTTGACCACATTTGTTAGCTGGTCGATGGCCGCCACGCACAGGGCGCAGCAAGCTATCAGAATGAGCCCCCTTTTCCATCCGAGACGTACTATTATCAGCGCAGCCACCGCTAGATAGAGTACTATCCAGATTTTGTTGTCCGAGAACACCTGCCACATTACATCGGTGGCAGGGGAGTTCCACGAATTGATGGCCAGGGTGACGTCCTTGTCGATGTGATGCAGCGACCGGAGGAAGTCCATTACTGCTGAAGAGCCTTCCATAACAAATCTTTTAGCTTGTCAAGGCCCTCACCGCTGGCAGACGAAATGAAGACGTGGGGTATGCGTTTGGGAAGGCTCCGGGCAAGTTCTTTCTCGATATCGGCATCGATGATATCGCACTTGGTGACGGCAAGCACCCGCTGTTTCGAAAGGAGTTCGGGATTGTAGAGTTTGAGTTCCTGGAGCAGGGTTTTGTAGCCCTGGGCGATGTTTTCTTCCTCGCAGCTGACCATAAACAGCAGTACCGAATTGCGTTCGATGTGCCTCAGGAAGCGGGTTCCTATTCCCTTGCCCTCGTGTGCGCCCTCGATGATACCGGGAATGTCGGCCATCACGAACGAGCGGTCGTCGTGGTAGCGGACGATGCCCAGGTTGGGCTCCAGCGTGGTAAAGGCGTAAGAGGCTATCTTGGGCTTGGCGGAAGTGATCGTGCTGAGCAGGGTTGATTTGCCTGCATTGGGGAATCCCACCAGTCCGACATCGGCCAGGAGCTTGAGTTCCAGTATGAAAACGCCTTCTTCGCCTTCTTCGCCCGGCTGGGCGTAGCGCGGGGTCTGGTTGGTGGCCGTTTTGAAATTGTTGTTGCCCAGGCCGCCCTTGCCGCCGCGGCAGAGGATCTGCTCCTGCCCGTCTTCGTTGAGGTCGAAAAGCTGTTCGCCGCTGTCGGCATCCTTCACCACTGTGCCCACCGGAACATCCAGAACGATATCGGCTCCATTCTTGCCCTTGCACAGGGCGGCGCCGCCTTTCTGGCCGTCCTCGGCCTTGATGTGTTTGCGGTATTTCAGGTGTATGAGCGTCCAGAACTGCGCACTGGCCCTTAAGATGATATGCCCGCCGCGGCCGCCGTCACCTCCGTCAGGACCGCCTTTGGGAATGTATTTGGCGCGGTGCAGATGCATAGAGCCAGCCCCTCCGTGTCCGGAGGCGCAGTATATCTTAACGTAGTCGATGAAATTGGATTCGGCCATATGTTTGCTTAAAGTACAAAGTTAACGATTCTTTTTGATTTCTGGAAGGCAGGGAGCAGGGGCTCTACCGCTGCCTGGAGTCGATGCAGATGGTTACCGGGCCGTCGTTGGTGAGGCTAACTTTCATATCGGCCCCGAACTCTCCCGTTCCGACCGTTTTGCCTGTGGCCTCCGAGAGCCTGCGGCAAAACTCTTCGTATAGAGGAACGGCCTTTTCGTGGCCGGCGGCGTCGGTGTATGAGGGACGCTTTCCCTTGCGGGTCGATGCCATAAGGGTGAACTGGCTCACCACGATAATGTCTCCGCCCGTATCTGTGACACTCCTGTTCATTATGCCATCCCCGTCATTGAAGATGCGCAGGCCGGCAGTCTTGCCCACCAGGTACTCGATATCGGACTGATCATCGTCGTTTCCTATGCCCAGCAGTACCAGCAGTCCAGGCCCTATTGAACATTTGATCCGGCCTTCGATGACGACCGAGGCGGATGAAACTCTTTGGATTACTACACGCATTACAAACTGCGAAGATAAGATAAATCCCCATAAAACGCGAGTGCGGTGCAAGATTTTGCCCGGTATTGTGTTTACTTTATGAGTAAAATATCTATATTAGCACGACACTATTTGCAATATGAGAGTTAAGTTCTTGATTATCTATATCCTGGCTGGCGCGGCTTTCGTAGGAGTATCGCTTTGGGTATTGCTTTCGGGCGGTAAAAACGCTCGGGCGATACGCTATAAATACAGGCTCGGCGGAATAATGCTTACTGCCTGGGCTATGCTCTCCGCGGCTTCCTGCGAGGGCGGCCCTTTTATGGTTACCTGCTATGAACCTATGCCTCCGCAGGTGACGTGCTACGATGTAGCGATGGAAACCGATATCGTATCGGTTGTAGTTAAAGATTATGGCGGCAACCGGCTCAAGAGCGGAGATGTACTTATCCTGACCATCGAAGTACCCGGGTCCAAAGACTACCGGTTCATCATCCACGAAGGCGGTACCTCCGCAAAGGTGCTTCAAGAAGGCAACTTACAGGCACCGGATGATCTGTCCACAGTAAAAGCCGAAATCACCCTTGCTCCTACTGAATACAAAGGAGAAGCTGTTATAGAAGTGTTGGCCGTGTACAAGAGCGACCAGGGCGAGGAAACAAACGTGGTGGGCGAGGCATCAATTGTAATAGTCTGATGGCTCGCACCCGGATAGACAACATAGTATTCGAACTTACCCAGGCCTGCAACCAATGTTGCAGGTTCTGTTATAATTATTGGCGCGACGGCAGCACTCCATTGCCCGCTCCCGACCCCTCCCTTGCGAGGAAAACTCTGCGCAGGCTGCTCTCGCAGGCTTCCGTGGGGACCCTTTCGCTTTCGGGAGGAGAGCCTATGCTGCTTAAGAATGTTCACGACCTGGTGCTCTCCGCCCGATTCAAGGGCTGCCAGGTCAACGTGCTCACCAACGGAACCTTGCTTACGGAGTCCGCGCTTGACAATTTTCACAGCCTTGGAGTGGGAGCCATACAGATACCCCTGCTGAGCGCCGATGCCCGGGTGCACGAGCACCTAACCGGTCTTCCTGGCTCCTGGCAGAAAGCTGTAGATGCCCTCGGAAGGGTTGCCGCCCTAATGCCCAACGGAGCTTACGCAGTACTGGTCATTACCGCGCTCAACGCACCGGGTATTCCCGAAACGCTTAAACTCATCGGCTCTCTGGGGGTGAAGGGGGTAATGGTTAACCGCTTCAATATCGGGGGGATGGGTTTGCTGCACTGCAAGGAACTTACGCTTGACTCCAAGACTCTTAAGCAAGCTTTTGCCGATGTGGAAGCATTTGCTAAGGTTCATCCGGATATGCGTTTTGTGAGCGGCGTGTGTACTCCTTTGTGCCTGATGGATCCCAAACCCTATCCGCACATAAAGTTTACCTGGTGCAGTACCGACTTCAGCCGTCGTCCGGTAACGCTTACTTACTCAGGAGACGTGCGTTTCTGCAACCACTCGCCCTATGTGCTTGGCAATATCTACGAGCGCCCGATAGGGGAGATACTCTCCGACCCCGAAGTGAACGCACGGTACTCTGGAGTGCCGGAACGCTGCGCCGACTGCCCCTTGCTGAGCAGGTGCAACGGCGGCTGCCGGGCGGCCTCGGAACAGGTGTACGGTACTTTTTCTCAGGCTGATCCTGTTCTGGAAGTTCTGTAGGGCCTTTCAAAAAAAACAATTTTTTTGTAGTTTTGTGGGCGTTATTAGTAGTAATGCCCATATGGATGATTTTACAAAAAAGTATCTGGACGGATTTATGTCTGAGGTGATCGCCCGCAATCCCGGCGAGAAAGAATTCCATCAGGCCGTCCGTGAGGTAGCTGAGAGCATAGCTCCTTACATCACAGCTAATCCGTATTTAATTGACCAGAAAATACTTGAACGCATCGCGGAGCCGGAACGCATAGTTATTTTCCGTGTTCCCTGGACCGATGATACAGGTGCGCTCCACATCAACCGTGGCTTCCGCGTGCAGTGCAACAGCGCCCTTGGCCCTTACAAGGGCGGAATACGTTTTCACGAGAGCGTGAACCTGAGCATAATGAAGTTCCTCGCCTTCGAGCAGACTTTCAAGAACAGTTTGACCACCCTTCCGATGGGCGGTGCCAAGGGAGGTTCTGATTTCAGTCCCAGAGGCAAGTCGGACGCCGAGGTTATGCGTTTCTGCCAGAGCTTTATGACGGAACTCTACCGTCACATAGGACAGGATACCGACGTGCCGGCCGGAGACATAGGCGTTGGAGGGCGTGAG
Organism: Bacteroidales bacterium; assembly: GCA_017651465.1. Classification (GTDB taxonomy): domain Bacteria; phylum Bacteroidota; class Bacteroidia; order Bacteroidales; family UBA932; genus Cryptobacteroides. The sequence continues at coordinate 10,633 of JAGCCX010000019.1, read as the reverse complement.
ATAGGTTATCTTTTCGGCCAGTACAAGCGCATCAAATGCGAATTTACGGGCACCCTTACCGGCAAAGGACTCGCCTGGGGAGGGTCTCTGCTGCGTCCGGAGGCCACGGGATACGGCCTTTGCTATTTTGCCGAGCAGATGCTCGCCACCAGGAACCGCTCGTTCGAAGGCAGCACCGTGGTAGTGTCAGGTGCCGGAAACGTGGCCCAGTATGCCGCCCAGAAAGCTATGAGACTTGGCGCCAAGGTCGTGACCCTTTCCGACTCCGACGGTTTCATTTTCGATCCCGACGGGCTGGATGAGGAGAAGATGGCTTTTGTCTTCCAGCTCAAGAACATAAGGCGCGGCCGCATAAAGGAATATGCTGCCAAGTACCCTCAAGCTACGTATTATCCGGGCGAGCGCCCCTGGGGCATCGCCTGCGATATAGCGCTCCCTTGCGCGACCCAGAACGAAATATCCCTTCCCGACGCCGAGAAGCTCATTAAGGGCGGCTGCTACTGCGTGGCTGAAGGCGCCAATATGCCATCCACCCCCGATGCCATAGCCCTGTTCAAGAAAGAGGGCATCCTCTATTCTCCCGGTAAGGCGTCCAACGCCGGCGGCGTGGCCACATCAGGGCTTGAGATGAGCCAGAATTCCATACGCCAGCACTGGACTGCCGAAGAGGTGGACGGACACCTGCGCCGCATAATGTCGGACATCCACGCGGCCTGTATCAAGTACGGCACGCAGGATGACGGCACCGTGGATTACGTTAAAGGAGCGAACCTGGCTGCATTCATTAAGGTGGCCGGAGCAATGATGGACCAAGGTGTAGTATAGAATATGGACCCTTTTTCCCTGATGAGCCGGCGCATCAGCCGCATTCTGCTAGTCTGCAATAACTACGATAACTTTTCCCTCGAAGAAGAGGGGCGTCTGGACTTGCGCATCTCCAGGGAATACTCCGACCTCAATCTATCCAATCCGCCCGTATTCGAAAGGGCGGAGACCACTTCCGGCGCCCTTGAAAAGGTCCGGAGGGGCGAACGCTTCGACCTCATAATCGCTATGTACAATTCGGGCGAGGTGGATGTGTTCGATTTCTCCCGGCAGATGAAAGCCATCTGCCCCGAAACCCCCATAGTGCTTCTAGCCTCCTACTCCAGGGAAGTGTGGCGCAAGATGCGCCGGCAGGACAGCAGCCACATCGACTACGCTTTCTGCTGGAGCGGCTCCACCGATCTGATTCTGGCCATAATCAAGCTGCTGGAAGACAGCCTGAACGCCGACGCCGATATCCTGGACGGGGGAGTGCAGTGTATTCTGCTGGTGGAAGATTCGGTACGTTATTATTCGACGTACCTGCCCCTTTTGTACAAATTGGTGCTGCAGCAGAATATCGCGGCTCTCCACGACGCCCTCAACGAAGACCAGCAGATTTTCCGTAAGAGGGCGCGTCCTAAGATACTTCTCGCCACCAATTACGACGATGCCGTCGCCCTTTTCGAACGTTATAAGGAGCAGTTGCTCGGAGTCATTTCCGATATTGGATTCGTAAGGCACAAAGGCGACAGTCCCGAGAGCGAGAAACTGGATGCGGGAGTGGACCTGTGCCGCCAGATACGCAGCGAGGACCCCAAAATGCCCATACTTATGCAGTCTTCACAGGAAAGTATGCGCAGCGTTGCCGTAAGGCTTGGCGCGGGATTCCTGCACAAGCAGTCGAAGATGCTTACCCACGAGCTCGGGGAGTTCATAGGCAGGGAATTCGGCTTCGGCGACTTTGTGGTGACGGATAAGTATTTGCATCAGATTGCAAGAGCCTCCGACCTGCAAGGGGCGGAGCACATCATCTCCACCATCCCCGATAACTATCTTGCAACGCTCCAGTCGAAGAACTATATATCCCGCTGGCTGCTTGCAAGGGGTATTTTCGCCGTGGGCGAGCAGATCAAGAATACGGTTTACCCCGATACTGCATCGCTGCGCGAAGATGTGATGCGCCTCATTCACGACTATCGAATGGGGCAGGGGCTCGGCGTGGTGGCTCATTTCAATCCCGACACTTATAACGACACCATAGGCTTTGCCCGTCTGGGCGAAGGATCGCTGGGCGGCAAGGCCCGCGGGCTGGCCTTCCTGAGCCACATCCTGTACAAGTACAATTTGTACGACAAATGGAAAGACGTGCGCGTGCTGGTGCCCAGGACCCTTGCCATATCCACCGATTTCTTCGACCGCTTCATCCTTGAAAACGGGCTTCAGTACGTTATTAATTCCGACCTATCGGACAGCGAGCTCCTCACCCAGTTCGTGTCTTCAACCCTTCCCGCCGAATTGGTGGCGGCCCTGAGGGTTTTTATCAGGGAGGTGGACAAGCCCCTTGCCGTACGCTCTTCGTCAAAGTTGGAAGATTCTTATTATCAACCGTTTGCCGGAGTCTATTCGACCTATATGATACCCCGCACCGAGAACGAAGACCAGCAGCTGCGCCTTCTGGGCAACGCCATCAAGAGCGTTTATGCGTCGGTGTATTATGCTTCGTCGAGAGGATACATAACTGCTACCGCCAACGTTATCTCCGAAGAGAAGATGGGAATAATCCTGCAGGAAGTATGCGGAACCGAGGACGACGGCTATTTTTTCCCGACGCTTTCAGGGTCCGCCCGTTCGGTGAATTTTTATCCTGTAGGATATGAGAAGGCAGAAGAAGGCATAGCCAAGATAGCCTTCGGCCTGGGCAAGGCGGTGGTCGACGGAGAACAGGTCCTGCGTTTTTCGCCCAGTCACCCGCGCAATGTGGTGCAGACATCCACTCCCGAGCTTACTATGCGCGACACCCAGCAGGTAATGTATGCCCTCAATCTGCAGCCCGGGAAGTTCAAGACCTCGGTCGATGATGCGGTCAATCTGGAGCGTATTCCCATAAGCGACTGCGGCCGGTTCAAAGCTTTCTCAAAGGTTGCTTCGACCTATGACTATCAAAACGGCCGTATAGTCGATTCCGCTATGGCCGAGGGCCCTAAGGCCGTGACATTTGCCCACATATTGCGCTATGACACATTCCCTTTGGCAGATATACTTAAACAAATGCTTAAGATAGCCACCGAGGAGATGAAATGCAGTGTGGAGATAGAGTTCGCAGCCGATCTCGAAAACAGGATATTCCATATGCTGCAGATCCGTCCCATCTCTTCCGACGGCCTCCGCTCCGAGGTTGACTGGGACAAGGTGAGCTGCGGGCATACCCTGGTCCGCTCGTCCAGTTCGCTGGGCACGGGCTGGATTGCCGATGTCAAGGATATCCTGTATGTGAAGCGTGATGCTTTTGACAAGATGCGCACGGCCGAGATAGCTGCCGAAATCACTGCGCTCAATACGCGTTTCCGCAACCAGGGAGTGAGCTACCTGCTCATAGGTTACGGGCGCTGGGGAACGCATATCCCGAGTCTTGGCATACCGGTTGACTGGAGCGATATTTCGGAGGCCAAGGCCCTTGTGGAGTGCTCTATCGAAGATTTCCGGGTCGATCCCAGCCAGGGCTCCCATTTCTTCCAGAATCTGACGTCTTTCAACGTCGGTTACGTGAGCGTGGATGAATTCTCCCGCAGGGATGACTTCATCGACCATCAGACGCTCTGCTCGCTTCCCGCCTTGAGCGAAAGCGAGTTCGTGCGGCACATACGTCTGGAAAAGCCGCTGCAACTATGCGTTGACGGCCGTACGGGAAAAGCTCTTATAGGGATTTAATTGCCGCTGCTCTGCGTGCGTTTGCGGTATCGCTCGAGGGCGAGCTGCTGCATATCGCGGACCTCGTCGCGCTCATCGACGATCTCGTTGCCAAGAATGGTCTCGATTACATCTTCCAGGGTAAGGATGCCCTGGAAAGCGCCGTATTCGTTGATTATGACGCTGATGGGCTCGTCTTTGGAAATCATCTCGTCCCAGATTACGTCGAGCGTGGTCTCTTCCGGGAAGGCAGGTATGTCGCGCTTGATGTCGCCGAGGGTAACGTCCGATTTGTTCTCGGCAATCAGCTGGAGGGCCTCCATACGCAGAATGTAGCCGGTGATGTATTCGTCGTTGTCGGCGAATACGGGGATGCGGCTGTGGTGGAGGTAGCGCTTGTCTTTATAGAAACGCTTGAGCGGCATAGACTCAGGGGCGATGGCGCAGACCACCCGCGGGGTCATTGCGTCGCAGGCCTGCATCTCGTCGAGGGAAATAATGTTCTGGATTACTTCGTTCTCGTCCTCGTCAAGCTCTCCCGACTCCTCGGCCACGTCGGCAAGGGCTCCGACTTCCTCTCGGGAAACGGTGGAGTCGCTGTCTTTGGGTGTGATGTGCTTCTGGAGCCATTCTACGGCAATGACGATAGGGTAGAGGCAGAAAATGAGCAGGCGGATCGTCCGGGCGGTAAAGCCCATCAGGCTCTTCCAGCGTGCGGTGCCCAGGTTCTTGGGGATGATTTCCGCGAATACAAGAATGAGGATGGTGGTGATGGCGCTCACCAGCCCGAACCAGGCGGAGCCGAAGATGAGCGTAGCCTGGCGGCCAACCCCGGCGGCACCTATGGTATTGGCTATGGTGTTGAGGGACAGAATAGCGGCAAGGGGCCTGGAAGTGTCGGTCTTGTATTTCTTCATAAGCGAAGCCGGCTTGTAGCCATCTTCCTCCCGCATAGTAATATACGAGATGGGGGTGCTCATCAGGGTGGCTTCCAGCACGGAGCAGAGGAAGGAGATGAGCATTGCGCTCAAAAGAAATACCAGCAGTATCGCCATATCGGATGCAAATATAAGTTATTATTTGCAGATTTTAATTATTTTTGTGGTATGGATATGCTGAAACGAGTGACGGTTTTTGTTGCGTTGTTTTTCCCTTTGTTCTGCGGGGCTTTCTGCCCGTCCGGAGACAAGGAAGAGCCTGATACTGTTTATGTACGGGACGCCACCGACCTTATACGGGAACAGTATCGTCCGCTGGCGCGCTACCTTACTTTTTTCCCGGGAAGCATCCCTACCACGGGGAACGAAATGGAGATCATTACCAACGGGCTTCACTACCGGGAATTGCTGGTGGCCGATTTCGAGGCCGCCAAGGATTATATCGAACTCGAGACGATGCTCTTCGCCACCGATACCACCGGGCACTTTTTTAAGGATCTCCTCCTGAACAGGGCGGCAGACGGAGTTAAGGTTCGCTACACACACGACAACGTCGCTAATCTTTTCGACAACATTATCGACGGGCGTGCCGTCTTCAAGGGCTTTTATTCGGATATGCGTAAAAGGGGTGTGGATATGCGTAATTTCAAGCCTATTTGGCGCATCAACGACGGTTTGTATCCCTTAACATCCTGGAATCACAGGAAGATAAGCATAGTTGACGGGAAGGTAGCCTACATTGGAGGAATGAACATTAACGATGGCAGTATGGGGGCGTGGGAAGATACCCACATCCGTATCAAGGGGCCGGCTGTAATTAGTCTCAGGGCTTTGTTCCTGCAGGGCTGGAATTCGCTTTCTTTATCGGAGAGCGGGAAGATACCGCTGCACCTGGTCCGCTCCGAGGAGGCTGCGGTGGGTGATGGCGCCGTGTTCCAGATATTTGCCGACGGACCCGACGTGCCGGCAAATTCGATGCAGGATGCGCTTGTCTGGACGCTCGAGAACGCTTCGCGCTATGTTTACATCGCCACGCCTTATTTTATGCCCACAAAGCGGGTGGTGAAAGCGATGAAGAAGGCTGCTGAGCGCGGACTGGATGTCCGTCTGCTCATAGCCAGGGACGCCGACGTCGGGATGGCTTCTCCGGTCAACCATTCTTATTACGAGACCTGCGTCCGTTCGGGGGTGCGCATTTTCGAGAGGGTGGACCGTTTTGTCCACAGCAAAGTGTTCATCGCCGACGACTATATGACCTACATAGGCTCGTCGAACATAGATAAGCAGAGCCTGCTCAAACTTTATGAGGCCGGAGCTATGATCTACGACGAGCATACTGCCACCATCAATGCCGGCAAATTCCTCGAAGACCTCAAGGGCACCGAGGAGGTGTCGGAAACGACATTCGCCGGCTGGAGTGCCGGCGAACGCATCAAGCAAAAGCTTTTCAGGCCTATAGCTTTCTGGATGTAGCTCAGTCCTTTACAGTAGAAAGAGCCTCGCGCACCTGAGCTTCGATTTCCTCGCACAGTTCGGGATTGTCGCGCAGCAGCTGCTTTACCGCGGCAAGTCCCTGGGCAAGTTTCTCTCCGCCGTAGCTGAACCACGACCCGCTCTTGTGGATGATGTCCAGCTCGATGGCAAGGTCGGCGATCTCGGCCACGTGGCTGATGCCCTCGCCGTAAACGATGTCGAATTCGGCCTTCTTGAAAGGCGGAGCCATCTTGTTTTTGACTACCTTGACCCTGGTGCGGTTGCCGGTGGCCTCGTCACCGTCTTTGAGCTGGGTTATGCGGCGCACGTCGATACGTACCGAAGCGTAGAACTTGAGGGCGTTGCCTCCGGTGGTAGTCTCGGGGTTGCCGAACATAATGCCTATCTTCTCACGGAGCTGGTTGATGAAGATGCAGCAGGTGTTGGTCTTTGAGATGTTGGCGGTGAGCTTGCGCAGAGCCTGGCTCATCAGGCGGGCCTGGAGGCCCACTTTGTTGTCTCCCATTTCGCCTTCGATCTCGGCCTTTGGGGTAAGGGCGGCGACGGAGTCGATGACTACGATGTCGATGGCACCGCTGCGGATAAGATTGTCGGCGATTTCAAGGGCCTGCTCGCCATTGTCGGGCTGGCTGATTAGCAGGGTTTCGAGGTTCACGCCGAGAGCCTGCGCATAAGTGCGGTCGAATGCGTGCTCGGCGTCTATCATTGCGGCTATTCCGCCCTGCTTCTGGGCTTCCGCAATGGCGTGGATGGCAAGAGTGGTCTTGCCGCTCGACTCCGGACCGTAAATCTCGATAATGCGGCCGCGGGGGTAACCACCAATGCCAAGCGCGTGGTCGAGGGCAACAGAGCCGCTCGGTATCACCTGGACATCCCATTGTGGCTGATCTCCCAGCTTCATAATCGTTCCTTTTCCGAAATCTTTTTCGATCTTGTCGATCGTGGCCTGCAATGCCTTAAGCTTGGCGGCATTGACATCGGTGGCCTGTGTTTCAATTTCTTTAGCCATAACGTGTGGTTTTAATATTACGATTACAAATATAAGAGAAAAATCGTTATTTTTGTAATGTGAAAACAAAGTTGCTCGGAAAAAGTCCGGCGGAGCTTTCAGCCCTCGCCGTGGATTGCGGATTGAAGCCTTTTGTGGGGCGTCAGCTCGCCGGGTGGCTGTATGTCAAGCGGGCCTCGAGCTGGGATGCGATGACCAATATTTCCAATCTCTCAAAGGCCCGCCTGCAGGAAAACTTCGAGCTTGGTACCAGCGCTCCCGTCTCCTCGGTGACCTCCGTGGACGGCACTTCCAAGTACCTGTTCGCCGTCAATGAAAAAGAATCCGTCGAGGCCGTGGTCATCCCGGACGAGGACAGGCGGACCTTGTGCGTCAGTTCCCAGATAGGCTGCCGTATGGGCTGCCGTTTCTGTATGACCGGACGCCAGGGCTGGAGGGGCAATCTGGATGCGGCGGACATCCTGAACCAGTTTATCAGCATCCCCCAAAGCGAATCGCTGACCAACGCCGTTTTTATGGGGATGGGGGAGCCCCTGGACAATTACGCCCAGGTACGCAAGGCCATAGGCGTACTTACCGCTCCCGACGGTTTCGGCTGGAGCCCGAAGCGCATAACGCTCAGCACCATAGGTGTCTTGCCAGTATTGAAGACCTTTCTTGACGAGGAGCGCTGCCATCTGGCCGTGAGCCTCCATAATCCTTTCCCCGAAGAACGCCTTGAAATGATGCCGGTCCAGAAGGCCTGGCCGCTCGAAGATGTTATAAGCCTGATCAGGCAATACGACTTTACCGGGCAGCGCAGGGTGAGCTTCGAGTACACTATGTTTGCCGGATGGAACGACAGCAAGCGTCACGCCGACGCTCTGATCCGCCTGCTGGGCGGCCTGGAGTGCCGCGTGAACCTTATCCGCTTCCATAAAATCCCGGATTTCCCGTACGACTGTCCTCCCGACATCCGTATGGAAGAGTTTAAAAACAGGTTGAATAATCACGGAATAGTATGCACCATCAGAGCTTCACGGGGCGAGGATATTCTCGCGGCCTGCGGAATGCTTGCAGGACGGCACTCGCAGCAATAGCTGCCTTATTTTTGACTTTACCTTCGTCGGGGCAGGAGTATGCCAACGGCCTGTCCATCGACAGCGTGGATCCCCAGGCCGATGCGGCGATCATAGCCAGGATGCGTGCGCGTATGGATTCTATCCACGCTGCACAGCGCCGTCCCACGGTAGCGCTTGTGCTCAGCGGCGGCGGAGCCAAGGGCTCGGCGCACGTGGGCGTGCTGCGCTACCTTGAAGAACAGGGCATTCCCATTGATATGATTTGCGGTACCAGTATGGGCGGCCTTGTGGGCGGCATAGCCTCGCTGGGCTATGATTCCCACTATATGGATTCACTGTTGAGGAATCAGGACTGGGGCGTGATGCTGTCCGACAAAATCGACCAGTCGTACTATTCCTTCGCACGCAAGCGCTACCGCGAAACGTATGCCGTGTCAATCCCTTTCCACTACTCCAAGAAAGATTTCCAGACCCGCATCGACGACCAGGTCCAGTATATCGACAACGGCGCCTCTGGTAACTTCGGCCAGAACAGTTTTGCGAGCTCCCTCCCGTCCGGATATGTGTACGGTTTCAATGTCAACAACCTCTTCTCGAGCCTGAGTGTGGGGTATCAGGACAATATTGCCTTCGAAGACTTGCCCATTCCTTTCTTCTGCGTCGCTACCGATATGGTGAGCCTCAAGGCCAAGAACTGGTCGTACGGCTCCATCAAAGATGCGATGCGCTCGACGATGAGCATTCCCGTGCTGTTCAAGCCTGTGAGGTCGAAAGGAACCATTCTTACCGACGGAGGCACCCGAAACAACTTCCCGGTCGACCTGGCGCGGGCTATGGGTGCCGATATAGTCATTGGCGTGGATCTGTCCGACCAGGACCGTGCATTCTCGCAGGTCAACAATCTCGGCGACATAGTTATGCAGTTCGTGACTATGCTCGGCAAGAACACCTTCGACAAGAATGTCGGCGAGACCGATGTGTTCATCAAGCCGGTGCTTACCGGCTACAATATGTTGAGCTTCACTCCCGAGGCTATCGACACTATGATTCACAGGGGCTATGTGGCCGCACGGCTCAAGGCGGAAGAGATCGCCGAAATCAAGGGCCTGACCAAAGATGCCGTGACAACTCTCCAGGGGCCCCCGGCCGTGGATATAGGCCGCACCCCCGTACTCATCGACAACGTTGACTTTAAAGGCCTTACAAAGTCCGAAGCTCGTATGCTCCAGAGTAAGATCAAATTCAAACCTGGAACAAAAATAAGCAAGACCAGTATGGAGCATATGATGTCCATCATCGAAGCCACCGGCTCTTTCTCTTCGGTTACTTACAGCGTGCTGGGACAGAATGAACCTTACAGTCTGCTCTTCGACTGCGTCAGGGGACCGCGCAACCAGTTCGGTATGGGCGTGCGCCTGGATACCGAGGAGTGGCCTTCGTTCATCTTCAACCTCGGGCTGAACGCCTACAAGCTGAGCGGTTTCAAGCTCGATATGGATGCCAAGGTCGGACGTAACCAGAAGTTCGGAATGCGGGCGGCGCTCGACCTCTCGTGGATGCCTACCATCAACCTGGAGGCCAGCGTCAGGAATATTTCTTCCACCCTTTCTACTGACCTGAACCGCGTGGGATCGGCGGCCCGGTGGTGGGGACATGCCGAAAAACTATATCTGTCGAATATACGCTGGACAAGCGTCGATTTCAATGTGGGCGCCCAGTACAGGCAGTATTTCCTGCCGTATGCGACTACCTACGGAGAGTCGGTCTATAACCTCAATCCCAACCTGATGCAGGGAGCTTACCTCGGTATGTTTGCAAGCGGCTCGATCTACACTTACGACCGCTACCACTACCCCCTGAAAGGTACCTATATGACTTTCGGCTACGACTATGATTTCGCCAAGATAGGCAGCCCCACTTTCACTCCTCTGCAGACCGCCTACCTGAACTACTCGGCGGTGTGGCGCATCTTCGGCAGCTGGGTCGTGCTTTTGCCGGATGTGCACGTGAGGTTCTTGATGGGCAGCCCTTCCAAGCCCGTGGCGGGCGGTTCGGTAGATCCCAATTTCTCCATCGCCCACCAGAATTACGTGGGAGGTATAATGCCCGACCGCTATATAGACGGGCAGATGCCTTTCATCGGCTTTGGAAATGCATACCAGGCGGGTCCCATTGCCGCCACCGCCAATCTCGGTCTCCGCATACGCCTGGGGCAGAACCTGTTCGTGACGGCGACGGGCGGCTATTTCCGTGAAGAGAATACCCTCGAAGATGTGATCAAGACCGCTCTGCCAACCCTGTGGGGTGCCGGCCTTGAAGTCGGTTACAATACCAGAATAGGCCCCATCAAGGTCGTGGGATATTGGTCGGACCGCTTCCACGAGACCAAATACGATTTGGGTATGTACGTTTCGCTT
>JAGCCX010000018.1 GCA_017651465.1 Bacteroidales bacterium | reverse complement strand
CCACCTATACCACCGTAGGCACTCTGACGGGCGGGCTCGACCTCGAGATGCCCAAGGGCTATGTGCTTAACTATGAGGCGGTAAGTGAGCTTGTCAAGAACGGCGCCATAAGCGAGGCCGTGGTAGATGAGAAGTGCTGCCACATACTTCAGACCTTTGCCGCTTACGGTCTGCTTGACCTTCCTATGAAGGACCAGAGCATCCCCGAAAACAATCCTGCGTCGCGCCAGAAGGCGTATGAGGCTGCTCTTGAAGGTCCCGTGCTGCTCAAGAACGACGGTATTCTGCCCATCAAGGCTTCGCCCAAGAACAATATCGTAGTACTTGGCCCCAATGCCGACATCATCCCTTACGGGGGCGGCTCCGGAAGGATGGATCCCATCGAAGGGACCACCACTACTCTATGGCAGGGTATAGCCGGCCTGGGCAAGAAATACAAAGCAACGCTGCTTGACTGGCAGAAGCTGGACGAGGCGGCAATCGCCAAGGCATCCCTTGTCATCGTGTCCGTGGGCTTCAACTACGACACCGAGAAGGAAGGTGCCGACCGTACCTACTCCCTCCCCGAGGGCCAGAACGAGCTCATAGCCAAGATTTCTTCGCTGAATCCCAACGTGCTGGTAGTTGCCAACAGCGGCGGCGAATTTGACGTTACGCCCTGGATCGGCAAGGTCAAGGGACTGCTGATGGCCTGGTATGCGGGGCAGGAGAGCGGGCGCGCCCTGGCCGCCATCATCAGCGGCGCCGTGTCGCCCTCGGGACGCTTGCCGTTCACTTTCTGGGGCTCCGAGCAGGCCAATCCCGCCGCTAAGTACTACCACGCCAAGGATCCGGTGGTCACCAAGGCGCGTAAGAACCGTGATCCATATCCTTATACCGAATACAGTGAGGGTATTTTCGTGGGCTACCGCGGGGTGGAGCGCTTTGGCGTCAAGCCCCTGTTCCCCTTCGGCTACGGCCTGAGTTACAGCACTTTCGAGTATTCCAAGGGAGCTGTCGAAACGCTTCCTTACGGATACAAAGTCAAATTTACCGTCAAGAACACCGGCAAGACAGCCGCGGCCGAGGCCCCTCAGGTATATGTATCCAAGACCGGCGGCAGCATCGCCCGTCCCGACAGGGAGCTCAAGGGCTTCGACAAGATTGCTCTCGCTCCTGGCGAGTCCAGGGAGGTGAGCATACTGCTGACCAGCGGCTCGTTCGCGCGCTACAGCACCTCCGAGCACGACTGGGTGGTCGACAAGGGCGCTTACCGCGTGCTGGTAGGCAGCTCCTCGGCGGATATCAAGTTTGAATTCCCCCTGGAATTGTAGGGCTTAATCTACACGCCTTACGCGGGTGCCGCGCACTTTTTCGGCGCCGAACCATTCATTAAGAGTATCATCAGCTTTTTGCAGCACTGCGGGCGTGATACTCTTTTGAACTTTATTGTACACCCACGCTCCCACGGCAGCGTCGTCCACCAGTCCCAGCAGGCCGAACACCCGGCGGGGCAGCAGGTCGCGCGGTACCGCTATATATATAATGCCCGCGTACAGCAGTGCTTTTTCGAGGGTAGTGAGTTGTTCGCTGGTGAGCGTATAATAGAAAATAAGGAGTATGCGGGTTGCGGAGCGTCCGGCCTTGGCGGCAAAACCCTTGATGCGCATCCAGGCAGTGTCGGAGAACTTCTTCCAATCTACGCCTTTAAGCGAGTCCAGCAACTTTCCTGCGGGCTTGTGAAGTATGGCGAAGACCAGGATGATGAGGCAAATGGTAGTAATCATAATTTATTCTTCAATAGTTTCGAGGTAGAAGCTCACGGGGCGGAATCCGTCGTTGCAGCTTATCATTGCGCTGCGGGGGTTCTTCATCCAGCCGTCGAAGAAATTGCCCTCGCCCCTGGCAAGGGCCCGGGCGAATTGTTTCATAGAATCCCAGGCCGAAGGGCACAGGCCCTCGGGGCGCTTGCCGCCGGTGCTGATCCAGCTCTGGCCTATCTGTACTGAGCAAGTGTGCTCGATCGGATTCTCGTATTGTGCGCTCAGGTCGGGGTACTCGCTCCTGCGCAGCGCGGTGATTTTTACCTTGTACATTTCCGCCAAAGTTAAGCATCCTCCCACTGATAAACAAGTATTGTAAAAATTTTAAAAAAAAGTTTAAAAAAATTTGGCGGGTAAAAAAAAATGTGTACCTTTGCATCCCCTTCCGAAAAGGAGGGAAAAAACAAACAAAGTTCATTGACAATACTGAGAGAGATAACGAGGTAAAAAGAGATTATAGTCTGATAAGAATCGAAGTTTTTTCGAGTTGTAAGGGCTACAATTTCATAGGCAAAACGAGTAAAACACGAGACGTTAAAAAGTCGTCAAAGTGTGATTCACAAGAAGAGAAAGAGAACAAGAGCGAACGGAGGATGCCTTGGCTTCCGAAAGCGAAGAAGGACGTGGTAAGCTGCGAAAAGCTCCGGGGATTTGCAAACAGGAATTGATCCGGAGATGTCCGAATGGGGGAACCCCTGCAGATGAAGTCTGCAGACCATCGTCAGATGGGGCAAACGCAGGGAACTGAAACATCTTAGTACCTGCAGGAAAAGAAAGAAACATCGATTCCCAGAGTAGTGGCGATCGAAATGGGAAGAGCCTAAACCGTGTGCGTTACGGCGTATGCGGGGTTGTAGGACCTCTTATAAAGAACCAGTCAGGAACCGGAACCGTCTGGAAAGTCGGTCCGCAGAGGGTGAAAGGCCCGTACGGGTAACGAGATTGGTTCGAGAGGGGCACCTGAGTAGGGCGGGACACGTGGAATCCTGTCTGAATCTGCGGCGACCATGCCGCAAGGCTAAATATGATCGGAAGACCGATAGTG
>JAGCCX010000017.1 GCA_017651465.1 Bacteroidales bacterium | reverse complement strand
GCGCCCGGCCAGCGCATTACGAAATGAGATATCGGAAGGCCCTGAAAACACTCCAGCAAGCGTTGCAGCGAGGCTGCGGTGGCCTCAATGGACGATGAACTGTCGCCGTCATTGATGCCGATATTCACGACTACGTATTGAGGGCGGCAGACTGAAACTTTGTTCAGAAGCGCCTGCGAAACAATACGAGTACCGATGTTATAAGTCTTTCCGTCTTTTCCGCGGACCTTCTCTCCGGCCGGATTGCCGCTCTGGCTCTCAAGGCGGTTCCCCTTATCGTCCATAGTCCTGTAACGCTCGAGATAAACCTCCAGCGAGAAGGCGTGGGGCCCCTTTCTGGCGGCCTCCAGGCTATAGAACTCGTTTACCGGGTTGCTCGCCAGACGGAATGCCCAATCGTGGATGTTGCCGGTAAAAACAGGGAAGCCATAGCGTCCGCTCACCGATTTTGCAAAAGCTATAAGGCTGGGGTGGGCGTCGGCGGGATATTTGCCGAAGGGCACCCCTGCCATAAGGTCGTACTGCCAGCTCTCGCCCTGGAAAGGCTTGCCGGTCAGGCCCATAAGCCCCAGGGCGTACCACATAGCCTCGGAATTGAAAAAGTGAGCCGGCGCTCCGGGATCCATCTTGGCGGCGCAGGGCCAGTTGAGGTAGGTGTATGAGCTCCAGCCGCCGTGGGCGGTATAACAGGCGTCCAGGGGCGCTCCGGCCATAGTCTGGGTGCCCAGGCAGCTAACTTGGGTACCGTGTGATTCGGAAAGGGCCTTCATCATAGAAACCCAGTTCCAGCCGCTGTCAAAACTGCCGGTCCAGGGATTGGGATTGACCGTTTCGGTAGTGCTTTCCCCGATGCAAAGCACCAGGTGGTTCCCCTCCCCGGGCTGAGTGCAAACAATGCGCAGGGTCTCCGACACACTTGCCCCGAACTGGTCGGTAAGGGTGAAGGTAGCCGACTCCGCCCCTGCTTCAACGGTGCCAGACGCCTTGCCGTCGAGCAGCAGCTTCTGCCCTTTATGATGGACGAACCCCTCCGGATACACCTTGAATGTATTGCCGAAGGAGTAAAGTGTTCCGGGCTTGTACACCTGCAGACTGTCCTGCGCCGGAGCGTGGATACAAATTGCCAGAATCAGCAGAATAGAAAAGAATCTCCTCATAACCCCTGAATTCGTGACAATAAGCAGGTGTGCTAAAAGGCGTCGGGTGAAGGGTTGGCGCCCATACGGAGATCAAGAACGCCGCCTGCCATTATATCCTCGTGGGAGATAAAGGGCCTCTCGAGACGCTTGCCGTCCAAAGATGCGGAAAGAATGTACTTATTCTGGGCAGAAGCGCCCTTGGCGATTATGCGGAATTCCTTACCGTTGGACAAGCGCAACGTAGCCTCGGGGAAAACGGGGCTGCCTATAGCATACTCGGTGCTGCCGGGAGTAACAGGATAGAATCCGAGCACGGAAAAGACCACGAATGACGAGAGGCCGCCTCCGTCTTCGTCGCCCGGAACGCCCATAAGGTCGTTGCGGAACCAGGTGTTAAGCATCTGGCGTACGCGCTTCTGGGTTTTCCAGGCCGCTCCGGCGTAGTTGTACAGATATGGCACGTGAAGCGAGGGCTCGTTGGCCATCGAGAACTGCCCCACATTGCCGGTGTGGTCGGGCAGCTGGGCATAGAACTGGTACTTGCCCTTGCCCAGGGGAGTGGCGAACATACGGTCCAGCTCGCTGCAGAACCTTTCGTTGCCGCCCATCAGGGCTATGAGCCCGGGGATGTCGTGCTGGACGTCCCAGCGGTACACCCAGGCGTTGTTCTCGTCGTAGTACTCCCGGGCGCCCAGGCCTCCTGGAGCATCGTAATCGAGGTTCTCGATAAAGTTGCCGTCCTTGTCTTTGGGATGGAAGAAGAGGGTGGCAGGATTGAACAGACCGGTGTAGCAGCGGGAGAAATCTTCAAAATAAGTGGCAAGTTCATCATCTCCGGCTGCGCGGGCTATCTTTGACATACACCAGCAGTCGTAGGCCGTACCAAGGGTTACCGCCACCGGCTGGCGCTTCTCGAAGCTGTGCACCACCGGATCCGTCTCGGGCTCGCCGGGGCGCAGTGCCGCCACATAGCCGTGCTCCCAGAAGAAGCGGTCGAGCTCTCCGGCCGGTGCTCCGCTCCAGGGGGCCAAAGTTTTCTCTTTCAAGGCTTTATATGAAGCTTCGCAGGCCTTGGGAATATCTACGTCCAGCCCTTTGGCAAGAGCGTCGGCAAAGGATGCGATAGCGTGGTTGCTGTTCATCCGGCGGCCGTCGCCCGAAATATCCGGGAAGGTGGGCATCCACATATCGCCCCCTTCGGCTGCCATACGCAGGAAGGAAGTCAGGATGTCTTCTTCCATCTTGCTGTCGGTAAGCACTCTCAAGGGGTGTGCGGCACGGTAGGTGTCCCATAACCAGTCGTCGGTGTAGAAGGGAGTGCCTCCGTCTTCGTGGACAGAAGAATCCCACGCACTCCAGTAGCGGCCGTCCTCGCTCAGGCACACGGGACGCTCGAAGGTGCGATAACAGGCGGTGTAGAACACTGTCCGCTCATCGTCCGTACCTCCCTTGACCTTGAAGCGCGAGAGAGTTTCGTTCCAGATACGGCGCCCTTCCTTTGCCAGCGCATCGATGTCGTAATCCTTCAGCTCCCGCTGAAGATTGGCCCTGGCCTGCCCGCAGCTTATAAAAGAGATTCCGTAGCGCAGCTGCACGTGGCCCTCGTCAAAGCTGAGAACTGCCCGGGTGCTGTCGGCGGCTACCGTAAGTTGCGGCCGCTGCTTGGTCTGAAGGTACACATACACTTTGGTGTCGCCCAAAACTGTCTGGGTACCAAAAATGCCTTCCCCGTCACTGCCGACGGTCCCCTCGAGGCTCGCCAGAACGAGCCTCAAGGGTTTGTCGGAAGTGAATTCATACATCGCCGACTGGTGCGATACGGCAAAGCGTGCGTCAATCTCACCGTCGGCAAGGGTTACGCTGTAGGAATAGGGGGTGATCCTCTCGTTGTCGTAACTCAGGGGAATCACCGCCGCCTCAGTTTCAGCGGTAGTAACGGACAACTTGAAAGCAGAGCGCTCGCGGTGGTTCGTCACTATCACGGGAAGTCCGTTGAGATACTCGCTCGTGTAGTCGGCCCGCTCGGGATAAACTCTGAGCAAGGAGTTCGGAAGCTGTACCGTGGGAAAGGTAGGAACCAGCAGGTGGCTGATGTTTCCGATGTACGGATTCACATAGTCAACCGGTTCCCGGCTGTCCCTGCTGCAGGAGGCCAGAAGGACGTAAACTACAAAGCAGGCGAAGTATCTCAGGACTTTCATATTATTCTACAGGAGTGAAGAAGAAACGGTGGGTGTTGAACAATGTGGTGGCGTTCACGCCGTCGTCGTTGAGATCCACGTTGAGGGCATCCCAAAGGGCCTGTGAAGCGAAGAGCTTGCACTGCATACCGTGGCCCTCATCGTCTATCTGGGTGGTGGTGACGGAAGCGGTGCCGTTGAACATTCCGTTGACCGAGGGTGCAAGGGCAAAATTCTTGCCCAGATAGAGGTTCTTCAGAACGAAAGCCTGGCTGAACATAGAGGTCATATTCGTGGCGGACGTGGTAGCGGTTTCTCCCAGGGAGACAGACTCCAGTGCGCTGGGAACTCCGGTATTCAAGTTCGCGGTCACGAAAGCGAACGACCAGTTGGCGACCTTGGAGAAGTCGGCATTGCCGAAATCGACGGACTTAAGGGAGGTGCAGTTGCGGAACAAATACTCGAAACTGGCGCCGTCCATAGCGTTCACGTCGTTGAAGGAAACTTCTTCCAGGCCTGCGAAATCGCGGAAAAGGTTGGCGCTGGCGTTGTAAAGCGTGATGACGGGGGCCTCCGTGTAAACATAAGCCGTACCGTCTTCGACCCAGGCGTGGATCTGAATGTCGCTGTTGGGGCCGTTTGAAATGACGTTGGCGATCTTGTTTCCGTTGACCGTGACCTGGCCTTTATATTCCTGCGAATAAAGGGTATGAGCTTTGAATACAATCTTCTTGACAGCGTTGTCGGAAGCGTTGGCCGCGGTGGCGCCGCCTGCAAGCTGCTTGAGGAGGCCGGTGAACTGAGGGGCGTCTCCGGCGTAGCGAAGAGTGGCGCGCCCGGTGACGGGAGAGTAGTTGGAATCGAGTGATCCGATGGGAACGATGTGGCTGCGATTGATGTAGATCATACTTCCTTCGGAGGAAATACGCTTGCACAGTACATTATCACCGTTCAGATAAGCCACTACCAGTCCTTCAAAATCGGGCTTGGGGCGCACTGCGATATAATAAGTGCCGGGGGCGATGACATCTTCCCCTTCTGCAGGAACGAGGGTAATGATTCTGGACATAGAAACGACTCCAACGACCTGGGTGCTTGCGTTGAAGGTAAAATCACCGCAGATGCCGATTGTTGCACCCCTGCCGCCGCCGATCTGGATTTGCTTGGCCGTAATGCCGCTGGGGACTTCGATCTTCACCAGGCCGACTGCGTTGTAAAGCTGCACGCTGCTGTCGCCGGGCCTGAAGATACCTGCGCTGATGAGGGCATTGGGATCGACACCGTCGGGAGTTGCTACCTGGACGGAGGGGATTGTGAAATTCACAACCGAGGGAGACGCCAGGGTGGCGTTGGCATTGTAAGGACTAAGGACCAGATACTGCTCTGCTTCTGATGCGGTACCGCTGAAGCTGGCAGTCGCACCGCCTGCTGCAGTGGTGAATTTGGCGTTCTCGCTTCCGGACAAGACACTCACCTCGTCGTTTGCCTGGAATACTACGCTTGTTCCGCTGAGCGCCGACTTGGTGTCTTCGCCGGGGATTTCGCGGCTGACGGAAAGAGTGAGAGTTTTTCCTGCAGAAACGGATTCAGGATTAAACTCTTTGGTGCAGGAGACCATTGCTGCTGCAGCAAGGCCTGCAAGGATGATAAAATACTTTTTCATAATCCTGAACGTTTTACCAATTAAACACATCGTCTTCAACATACCCTTCGTTGCTTGTATCGTCAAGGGCGCTTTGGCACAGCAGGTCTGCGATCTCAGAACCGCAAGCCTCAGTCAGTGGAGTGCTGTACTCCTTTTTAAATAGTTTTTTGGTCATAATGTAGTAATTATTTATGATTTTGGTGTATCTGTCATATCGAATTCGAGAATTCCTCCGGAAATAATGTCTTCGTGAGAAATGCAGATTCCTACGACCGGCTGCCCGTTGAGGCGCACTTCTTTTACATATTTATTCTGTTCGCTCAATCCCAAGGCTTTGACTGTGAAGGTCTTGCCGCCGTTGAGATGGAGCGTCATTTGTTCTATCTGGGGAGCGCCCAGCACATATTTCCCGTTAGCCGGATTGAAGGGGTAGAATCCCATCGCGGAGAAAAGATACCAGGCAGACATCTGGCCGCAGTCGT
>JAGCCX010000016.1 GCA_017651465.1 Bacteroidales bacterium | reverse complement strand
TGATGAAAGAGTAGTCCTTCATCCAGTCGTAATTGTTCACCAGCTCGGCCTTGTTGGGAGCGTCGGAATTGAAATCCAGGAAATGTCCCAGCTGAGCCTTGATGCACTCGACATTGTGGGCGAGCGTAGCCTCGTCGAGCAGGTTGCGCTCCTGGCTCTTCATAGACGGGTCGCCTATCATTACCGTGGCTCCTCCCACCAGTGCGTAGGGCTTGTGCCCGCAGGCCTGGAAGTGCTTAAGTATCATTATGCTGACCAAATGTCCGATGTGCAGCGAGTCCCCGGTAGGGTCGATTCCCACATAGGCCGAAGAGGGGCCCTTCATCAATTCTTCCTCGGTACCGGGCATAATGTCGTGGATCATTCCTCTCCACTTAAGTTCTTCAACAAAATTCTTCATATTAAAAAAGCTAACAGACCGCAAATTTGGACAATTATTAGTAAATTTGCAATCCAAAAGACAATTTAATATTTATTAGTCATAATATGAGAAAGAAAATCGTTGCTGGGAACTGGAAAATGAATACCACGGTTCCCGAGGGCGTAGAGCTCGCCAAGGCAGTAGTCGCCGAGAGCGCTTGCGTACCCGCTGATGTCACACTTATCGTTGCAACTCCTTTTACCCACCTGTGCCCCGTGGCCGAGGCCATCAAGGGCAGCCGCGTAGGCCTGTCAGCCGAAAACTGCGCCGACAAGGAGAAGGGTGCCTACACCGGCGAGGTGTCGGCGGCAATGCTTGCTTCAGCAGGTTGCCAGTACACTATCCTCGGTCACTCCGAGCGCCGTCAGTACTATGGCGAGACCGATGAGAAACTTGTCGAGAAGACCCGCCTGGCACTTGCCAACGGTCTTGACGTCATCCTCTGCGTAGGTGAGAACCTCGAGGAGCGCGAGGCCGGCCGTCATTTCGAAGTCTGCGAGGCCCAGATCAAGAATGTGCTCTACAACTTCAGCGAGGAGGACCTCAAGCACATCATCGTGGCCTACGAGCCCGTGTGGGCTATCGGCACCGGCAAGACCGCCACTGCAGAGCAGGCCGAAGAGATTCACGCTTTCATCCGCAAGACCATTGCCGATAAATTCGGCGCTGCCGCAGCGGAAGAGACTTCCATCCTGTACGGTGGATCCTGCAAGCCTTCCAATGCCAAGGAACTGTTTGCCCAGAAAGATATCGACGGCGGACTTATCGGCGGAGCGGCTCTCAAGGCAGCCGACTTCATCGGTATCGCAGTATCATTTTAAGACGCGCACCACGGCGGCCGTCTGACCGCCCGCGTCGCACAGCCAGATCAAATCACCCTTGATGCTCTTGACATTGAGGGTGATATTGTTTCTGCTCCTGTCTCCGTTGGTCGTGCTCCAGTACACGCTGCCGGTCACATCGACTCCCTCCGATTGGGGGACGGAGTCCAGGTCCAGCTCGAAAAAGAAGAGCATAGTGTCGGTGTTGGCCCGGAAGACTGCGCGCTGCTCGTTGTAGGCAAGCTGGCCCGTGTTATCGTCGAACACAAAAACCTTCACCCCGTCTATCTCCAAGCGTACCGTATTGTCTTTCAGGAACGAATCGATGGAGGTGTTGCCGCTCTTGCATCCTCCCGCCAGGAGGGCGCAAGCGCACAGAAGAACGGCTATGTACAGATACCTCTTCATCGGACCGTCATTTTACGGGTGATTATTTCCACCGTACCGTCGGAGTACCATATTTCGGCTTTCAGGGTGCCGCTTTGGGTCAGATGCCAGTATCCGTCCGACTCCGGCCTCATCCTGACTCCGTTGAAATACCAAAGCACCTCTTTGGCATCGCTGAGGTTGTACACCCTCATAGGAACCCTGTCGCCTATGTAAAAGCTGCCGTCATCGCGGCGGTTGAGGCTGTTAAGGTAGATGAACGGCCTCACGCCTTTCTGGACGCCCTTGGTGCCCAGGTCTATCTCGCTTGAATAGATGTGTCCGTTTGAGGAACGCCCGCGGATGCGTATTTTGTAGGTGGTGGAAGGCTCGAGATTCTCTATCAGGCAGGAAAACAGCCCGTCATCCTGCCTCGAGGAGGTCGATGAACCGATGATACTTGCGCTTTTGTCGGAGCTCTTGTGCCAGGAGATGTAGCAGTCTTTGATGTCCAGCTCCGCAGCTGTGACCCAGTTGAAAATAACCGCGTCCTGGAATACGTGGGTCGCGAGTACGCTTATGGGCGCGATAAGATTGAAATAGGCGTTGCCTTCGGCATCCAGGACGATGTTGTCAACCGCATACTGGCTTGCGCTCCCGTCCCAGAAACGGAAAGACGGGTCGGTGTCGGAAGCGAAGACTGTACGCCCGGGTTGGGGGAAGAACACCCCGCCTACGTTGGTGGCTCCGGGAATGGCGCTCACCACCTGTGCGCAGGAACGCTCGGGCCTGCAATTGACCTGATTGAACTCCCATCTCTCGCGGGCGGAGAGGTTGCGCACGTATAGATCGGAGTACCAGCTGTTGTTTTCGGAGCGGTCGATATGATAAATCACAAGGCCGCCGCCTCCTATTCCGGCATCCCAGCCTTCGGCCTTGCGGCACTCCAGAAGATAGTATTCTCCCTCGGTACCGGTGTCGATGCGCATATACTCTTTACGGACGCTCAGAGGGCGCAGGCGGAATGCTCCGGTGGTGAAAGGTATCCTGGTGCCGAGCCCGAGCTGGTCGAGCTCCACGGCGCAGAAATTGGGCGGCAGGCGGTCGGAACTGGCAGAAATGCCGTTGTCCATCAGGCTCAGAGTGCCCCAGAGCCCCTTTGCGGTGCCTCCGCTGCCGCTGCCGTCGGTGTCGTACATATCCATCAGGCCGAAGATATGCGCGAATTCGTGGCAGAAAACTCCCGGCGAAGAAGACTCGGTGCACACCGCAAAACTGTCGATAGTCTTGCCGGAGTAGGAAAAAACCTCGCCCCTTTCGCTCAAGCGTCCTTGCCTTGGCCAGATATGGTCGGCTCCCGCGCCATCCGACTCGCTGCTTCCAGCGGTAATGATGTACACCAGATCGACGGCGCCATCCGCGTCGTTGTCGTAGGAGGAAAGATTGGTACCGCTCTTTTCTACGGCCTCCCTGACGAGCTGGCCGATGTACAGGTCTTTAACGCTTGAAGAATTAACCCCGTACCAGGCATACCCGTGCGGCAGGCGTACCGTATTCAGTACGGTGAAGGAGAAAGTGCGGGTGGGGGAGAACTGGTCGTTGAAATATGAAGTGGCCGTAGATGTTTTGTAAAAGACTCCGGCCTGTTTGTCTTTAAAGGAAACGTCGCTGAATTCAACAGGTATGACCACCGCTCTGAATACCGCTGCATCGAGGGCAAAAGGCAAGAGCAGAAAAGTCATAGTGAAGATCAGGCGTCTCATAGGAAAAAGCTTAGATGCAAAAGGCCGGTAACCTCGCGGCTCCCGACCTTTAAACGTGTACTAAAACCTAAACCTGCTATATAGATGCAAAAGGTTTCAGAAACGTTGCATCAAAAAACAAAAAAAAATTATTTTTTTGCTTCGCCAACGGAAATCTTGCGGAATTCCTTGAGATCTTTCATAAGTTCGAGAGCGGCTTTGCGTGCACGGGCACCGGCAGCCTTGTTGCCCTTAACGACCTGGGCCTCTGCATTTACTTTGAATGCCTCGATGTTGGCATTGATTTTTTCTACAAGTGCTTTCATAAGAAATTATATTAAAATTGTTTTGGTATTAAAAGTCCATAAACTTTCGCAAGTTATAAAATAATTTTTAATTAGCAATTATTTTTTTGAAATAACTTATTGATTTGGTGCGTTTTCCGCCGCAGGAGCCTTGGCATTCAAATCCGACATAGCTTTTTGGGCGCCTGCAAATGCCCAAGTTTTGATGCCGTTTATCACTTTGTCGGCAATTTGCGGCAGCAGGGGGAGTTGTTCCAGCGAAAAATGCCCCAGGACAAAGTCTATCTGGTCTCCTTGAGCGAACTCGTGTCCGACCCCTATCCTTATACGGGCGTAATCTCTGGTCTGGAGCATTTCCTCAATGTTCCTGAGCCCGTTGTGCCCCCCGTCGCTGCCTCTCAGGCGCATACGTACCGTGCCGAAAGGCAGGTTGATGTCGTCGCAGACCACAATCAGGTTCTCGGGCAGGATATCCAGTTCGTTCATCCAGTAGCGTATGGCGCCGCCGCTCAGGTTCATATAGGTGGACGGCTTGAGCAGGTGGAACTGCCTGCCCTTGATGGTGTCGGTCAACAGGGCTCCGTAGCGCTTGACATCAAACGTAAGATTGGACGCCTGTGCCCAGGCGTCCAATACAATAAATCCGATGTTATGTCTGGTAGCGGCATACTCGGGGCCTATGTTGCCCAGTCCGGCTACCAGGTAACTCCTGTCGGCCACAATTAAGCCTCCTCGCTTGCTACTACAGTGTTGCGAGTAGTCTTGACGCCGCAGATGATGGCATCTTTGTCGGTGGTGACGACGATCTTGTCAAGCTTGATGTCGCCGGCCTTGATGCGCTTGTCCAGTCCGAGGCTGGTGATGTCGACGGTAACCTCGTCGGGAAGGTTGTCCATAGTGGCGCAAACGCGGAGTTTGCGGGCGTTCTGGTAGAACTTACCACCCTGCTGGACACCGATGGCGTGTCCGCTGATGACGATGGGAACCTCGATGTTGATGGCTTTCTTCTCATCTACTGCGAGGAAATCCACGTGCAGGCAGATATCGGTTACAGGATGCCACTGAAGCTCGTGAAGAACTGCGGTGTATTTCTTGTCGCCGTCGAGTACAAGGTCGATGATGTGGGCCTTGGGAGTGTCGGTGACAGACTTGAGATCCTTGGCGTTGACAGTGAAGAGCACATTGCCCTCTACACCGGTACCATAAAGATTGCAAGGGACGAGACCCTGGCTGCGGAATGCCTTGATGGCTGCTTTGCCAGCCACTTCGCGGGTCTGGCCTTTAAGTTCAAAATGCTGCATTTTTTTAATTTTAAAATGTGTTACTCATCCCGGAACCGACCGGGACCCATTGCACCAAAACCATTGGGTTTTAAAATGCGGGCGCAAATATAAGCAGAAAAATTGGTTTTGAAATATTTAAGCAAGTAATTTTTCGCTTCTGGCAATGAATTCCGACAGAGCCTTGCCCTTAAGCATTCCCTTTTCCAGCAGGGCCAGGTCGATAACCTGCCTGAGAAGGTCTCCGGAGCCCTCGCGGTCGGCCCAGATGCGCTCTATCAAAGGATTCTGCATATTTACCTTAACGTCGTATGCCTCGGGCATCGATCCGTAGAAATTCATTCCTCCGCCAAGAGCGCTCATTTCGCGCCAGCGGCGCATAAACTCGCTCTGCGTGAGTACTACGGCAGATGCGTTCTCGCCCAGATTCTCGGGCTCGATCTGGTACTCGTTGCCTTCGGGCAGCACGGCCTTGAAGAGCTCCTCGAGGGCCTTCTTGTCTTCGTCGCTCATTTGCGGCTTGACCCTTTCTTCCTTGGGTATGAGGTTGTCGGGCGTGTCGCTGTCAACCCTGGCAAAGCGGGCGTCCTTGAGCTTGCGCTCCAGCATATTCACAAAGTGGCTGTCCAGCTCGCAGTCCATCAGCAGCACGTCGTAACCGAGGTTCTTGGCCGCTTCGATGCTGCTCCACTGGGCTTCGGTATCGGTGGCATACAGATATACCGTGCGTTTGTCCTTGTCGGTCTGGGCGCTCTCGATGGCCTTGCGGTAGTCGTCGAACGAGAAATATTTTCCGTCGGTGTTCTTGAACAGGGCAAAATTCATAGCACGCTCGCAGAACTTCTCGTCGGAGAGCATTCCGTACTCGATGAAGAGCTTGATGTTGTCCCATTTCTCTTCGAACTGGCTGCGCTGGTCTTTGAATATCTCCTCCAACCGGTCGGCTACCTTCTTGGTAATGTAGGTGCTGATTTTCTTGACGTTGGCGTCGCTCTGCAGGTAGCTGCGGCTAACGTTCAACGGAATGTCGGGGGAGTCGATAACGCCGTGCAGCAGGGTCAGGAAGTCGGGCACGATGTTGTCTACGTGGTCGGTGACGAACATCTGGTTGCAGTACAGCTGAATCTTGTTCTTGTCGATGGCCATCCTCTCCTTGATCTTGGGGAAGTAGAGCACTCCGGTAAGAGTGAAGGGATAATCGACGTTGAGGTGTATCCAGAACATCGGTTCCTCTTCCATCGGGTAGAGAGCCTTATAGAAGTTCAGGTAGTCTTCGTCCTTGAGGCTTGAAGGGGCTTTGGTCCATACGGGTTCGATGCTGTTGATCACGTCGTCCTGGTCGGTTTCTACGCTCTTGCCGTCTTTCCATTCGGTCTTCTTGCCGAACACCACGGGAACCGGCATAAACTTGCAGTATTTGTCGAGCAGGCTGCGGAT
The DNA here is from genome assembly GCA_017651465.1 of Bacteroidales bacterium. GTDB lineage: Bacteria > Bacteroidota > Bacteroidia > Bacteroidales > UBA932 > Cryptobacteroides. The sequence goes on along the minus strand of JAGCCX010000016.1, from coordinate 28,017 downwards.
TTTGCCCTTGGTGCCGAATTCGGCGGCGCTTTCGTCGTCGAAATGCAGGGTCACGGTGGTGCCGCGCTCTTCTTTCTTGCCCTTGCCCATAGAGAATTCGGGAGAGCCGTCGCAGGTCCACTGGACCGCCTCCGAACCTTCCTGCCAGCTGAGGGTGTCGATAGTGACCTTCTTCGCCACCATAAAGGCAGAGTAAAATCCCAGTCCGAAGTGACCAATGATATTGGTCTGGTCTTTATATTTCTCCAGGAACTCGCCGGCGCTCGAGAATGCTATCTGGTTGATGTAGCGGTCCACCTCGTCGGCTGTCATACCAATGCCGTTGTCAGTGATCTTGAGGGTCTTTTTCTTCTCGTCCAGCTCTATGGTCACCTTCAAGTCGCCGGCCTCTCCGGCGAAGGTGCCCGCCGCCGCGAGGGCCTTGAGCTTCTGGTCGGCATCGACCGCGTTGGCCACAAGTTCGCGCAGGAATATTTCGTGGTCGCTGTAAAGAAATTGCTTGATTACCGGAAATATGTTCTCGGTAGTTACTCCGATTTGTCCTTTAGTGTTTGCCATAATGATAAAAAATTTACCGGCCCCTTTGGGAAGCCGGTAGATTTAAACTCAAATTAAATTCCAGTGACAAAATGTCATTATTTGTAGAGGAAACGCTTGATGCTCATCTTGGGAGTCTTCTCGAAAGGAGAGAGAACGGTTTCTACTTTGGCAATCTGGCTGTAGCCGGGCAGCTGGCGGTTGGCACCCAGGCGGATCTTCTCGGGAATGTCGGATACCGTTTCGCTGTCGAGGCGGTCGCGCTTGATGGCATCGTTGTCCAGATAAACAAGGGCTACGATCTTGCCGGCCCTGTCGACCACCACCGATTCGGCTACGTAGGGCTGGTTGTTGATGATAGCTTCGAGCTCCTCGGGATAGATGTTCTGTCCGTTGGCGGAAAGAATCATACTCTTGGAACGGCCCTTGATGAAGATATTGCCATCCTTGTCCATAATTCCGAGGTCTCCGGTGCGGAGGTATCCGTCTTCGGTGAATGCGTTGGCCGATGCCTCGGGATTCTTGAAGTAGCCGATAGTGATGTTCTCGCCCTTGGCCTGGATCTCGCCGGCGATGTGCTCGGGATCTTCGGAATCGATACGTACGGTGGCCACGTCAACTGCCTTGCCGCAAGAACCGGCCACATATTTGGTCCAGTGCTCATAAGCCAGCAGCGGGCAAGCCTCGGTCATACCGTAACCTACCAGATAAGGGAACTTGATGCGCTTGAAGAGTTTCTCTACCTCGGGGTTGAGAGCGGCGCCGCCCATAATAAACTCCTGAACCTCGCCGCCGAAAGCCTGCACCAGTCCGTCCTTTACCTTCTTGTAAATGATATTGTTGATTCCGGGAATCTTGAGAAGCACCTTCACCACGGGCTTGTCGAGCGTGGGCTTTACCTTTGATTTATAAATCTTTTCCATCACCAGGGGAACGGTAATGAGCAGGTAAGGCTTTACGTCGGCGAAAGCCTTCAGCAGGGTTGCCGGAGTGGGGGCCTTGCCCAGCCAGTAGATTGCAGTGCCGTTGCAGAGAGGGTAGATGAATTCAATCACCAGGCCGTACATATGGGCCATAGGGAGCATAGAAACCATTCTGTCGCCTGCGGGAACGTTGCGCTGGCTGTAATCGACGTTTGCGCTGAAGTTGCGGTATGTGAGCATTACGCCCTTGGGGTCGCCGGTCGAACCGGAGGTGTAGCTGATGGTGGAGAGATCTTCCCAGTTGTCGGTGGGGAACACTACGCTGTCGGGGCCGTAGCCGTCCTGCCATTTCTCGTCAAAGAGCTCGTCCATTGTGTCGTAGATGGCTTTTGTTTGCTCGTCTTTTGCCCACAGGCAGCTCCAGTTGTCGATGTCGATCGCAATCTGCAGGTTGGGCATCTTGGCCAGATCCATCTTGACCCACTTGTCGGCATTGGTGAACAGGGCGATGCTCTCGGAGTGGTTGACCAGGAAAGAGGCGTTGTCGGGGGTAAAATCGGCCAGCAGGGGCACTATTACGGTTTCGTAGGTATTGACTGCAAGGTACGACATTCCCCAACGTGCACCATTACGTGCATAGAGGGATATTTTCTGGCCCTTCTTGAAACCGAGTTTTTCGAAAATAAGGTGAAATTTTTCAATTTGGGTGGCCATCTGGCCGTAAGTGAAGGAGTCTCCGCCGATGCTGTTGAGTGCAGCTTTGTCCCAGTATTTGCGGGTGGCGTTCTGAAGACGCTCCAAATAATGAGGATAATTTGCCATTATTAATTGATTTTGGTTTAGCTTTCAAAAGTAGGTGTAGGGAGAGTTTTTTGCAAACCTCTTTGTGCGTATGTGGCGAATAATTACGATATTTGTGGCGAAATACCATTATATGTGGCGAATATTATGAAGAAAAAACCAATAGTTGCGCTAATCTATGACTTTGACGGCACCCTCTCGCCGGGCAATATGCAGGAATTCGGATTCATTCAGGCTGTGGGTTCCACTCCTGAAGAGTTTTGGCGTATGAGCGACAATATCGCCATCGGTCAGGATGCCTCTAACGTGCTGTCTTATATGAAGTTAATGTTCGATGAGGCACATAGCAAGGGTATCTCTCTCAAGCGGGACGACCTGCGCCGTTTCGGTGCCGGAATCGAGCTGTTCGATGGTGTTAAAGACTGGTTTGAGCTGGTCAATAAATATGGCCGGGAGCACGGTGTAAAGGTAGAACACTACATCAACTCCAGCGGGCTCAAGGAGATTATCGAGGGCAGCCCTATCGCAAAGGAATTCAAGCATATTTTTGCGGGCTCGTTTATTTATGACGCCAACGGAGAGGCTGAATGGCCTGGCATAGCGGTTGACTATACCGCCAAAACCCAGTTCCTCTTCAAGATCTCGAAGGGCATTTTCAGCTCCAGGGACAATAAAAGGGTCAACGCTTCCATAGCCGACGACAAGAAGCGCATCCCGTTCTCGCATATGATTTATTTCGGCGACGGCGAGACTGACGTGCCTTGTATGAAGATAGTAGGAATGTTCGGAGGTAATTCGATTGCCGTGTACAACCCCGCGTCCGAAAAGAAGAGAGCATCGGCCCTCAAACTCAAACGCCAGGGGAGAGTGGCGTTCGCTACTCCGGCGGTCTATACTCCTTCCTCGCGCACTTATAAGGTAGTGTGCGCCATAATCGACAAGATCAGGGCAGACTGCGAGCTTGCCCGCCTTTCGCGCCTATCGGATTAAGTTGAGGAATTCGTTCCTGGTGCGGGACGAGCTCAGGAATACGCCGCTGAAAGCCGATGTGGTGGTGATGGCGTTCGATTTCTGGACGCCCCTGACCTGCATACAGGTATGGTTTGCTTCGATCACTACCGCTACACCCAGGGGATGCAGGGCTTCTTGTATGCAGTCTCTGATTTGAACAGTGAGTCTTTCCTGAACTTGCAGCCTGCGGGCGTAGGTTTCCACTACGCGTGCAATCTTGCTCAGCCCGGTAATCTTGCCGTTGGGAATGTAGGCCACGTGGCATTTGCCTATGAACGGCATCATATGATGCTCGCAGGTGCTGTAGAGTTCGATGTCGCGAACCAGGACCATCTGCTGGTATTTCTCGTCAAAAATGGCCTGGCGAATGATTTCTATACCGTCTTCGTTATACCCTTTAGTGGTGAATTGCAACGCTTTGGCAACTCTCTCCGGCGTTTTGAGCAAGCCCTCCCTCGAAGTGTCTTCGCCCAGCAGTCGGAGTATTTCTTTTACGTGCGCGGCAATCTGTTCTGTGGTCTGCGGGGAATAAATATCTTCTTTCGTATAACTCATACTGCAAAAATACTCAAAATTATTTGCACTTAAGAATATTTTTATATCTTTGCGGCCTAATTGCTAATTGTTTGACACTATGTATTGGACACTTGAATTAGCCAGCAGCCTGGACGATGCTCCGTGGCCGGCAACAAAAGACGAACTTATCGACTACGCCAACCGCTCCGGCGCTCCTGAAGAGGTCATAGAGAACCTCCAGGAACTCGAGGAGGAGGGTGAGATATACGAAACCATCGAGGACATCTGGCCCGATTATCCTACTAAAGAAGACTTCTTTTTTAACGAGGAAGAATATTAAAGAGTGTAACTGGCCGAAAAACAGTTAATTAAATGAATAACACGGCATGGCTTTTTAGCTGTGCCGTGTAATTTTTTGTATATTAATGTATCACAAAAAGCGTTTAAAGTCAGGCCATTTTTAGGGCCATTGGTACTCCTTGATTTCAAGGATAAAGAGTAGCTTTTGACTCTTTGTTTTTATGAGATTGGCGTTGTTTGAAGCTCTAATCTTCGTTGGATGATATAGCAAAAATACTTAACTTTGTAAAAGAAACTAAGTTGATGAGCGATGCCTACTTATAAGATACCAACGTTACCACTTACATACGATCTAGAGACAAGAGCAATTCTTAAACAAGTTAACCGGGCCAATAAGAAACTGGCCGAACTTAAGGGGGTAGCGCAAACTATTCCTAATGAGGGTATTCTATACTCCACCGGAACCTGGAGAGATAAACGAATTGATGGGAAATCTCGAAGCGTTCATTAATGACAATTCGCTAGTAGATATTGATCCTCTGGTAAAGATGGCTATTATCCATCATCAGTTTGAAAGCATTCATCCTTTTTACGATGGAAATGGTCGAACCGGGCGAATCATTAACGTTTTATACCTTGTTATTTCCGACCTGTTAGACTTGCCTATTCTATACCTCAGTCGTTATATAACTCATAATAAAGGTGAGTATTATCGCCTAATCCAATCCATTAGGGATGCAGGGGAGAATAATGCCAAGCAATGGGAAGAATGGATTCTCTTTTTGCTTAAAGGGGTAGAAGAAACGGCAGAGGAAACGATCCGTCTCGTAAAGGGAATAGGAGAGTTGATGAACAAGTACAAGAATATCCTTCGCCCCATTTTTGGTGGCCGCTACAAACATGAATTACTGAATAACCTTTTTTATCATCCATACACTAAGATAGAGTTTATTGAGAGAGATATGATGGTCTTACGTAAAACGGCTGCCAAATACCTAGATATGATTGTTGATACGGGATTGTTGCATAAGGTGAAAATTGGAAAAACCAACTACTACATAAATACAGCACTGGTAAACCTCTTCATCAATAGGGCAGAAGTTGTCGCCAAAGTTGAGAGTGTTGAATCTGTCTCATAGGTGTTTCACCTAGTTATTCGTACACTTGATTCCGCATACATGTACCCAAATTCGCATTTTTGGGTACATGTTTTGTTTGATATGTACCCTTTACAGAGACTTCTTACCAATATTATCACAACAATCAAGCATGATAAGGAATATCAAATCTTTCTGCAATAATCGCTATCTATAGGGCTGATTGTGAAAAAATGTTATATTTGTGAAAAAAGAGCCAGAATAATTGGCATATGAAACTCTTCCAAATCATTGCTTTAGCTTTTGTGCTTATGGCTGGTGCGCATAAGATTTCCAGTGTAGAAACCAGCGGGAGCTGGGTATATATGTACGATGATACCGGCCATCGGTATAAGACTCTCAGTGTCAGCAACGTTGGGGTCGTGAAGGGCTACAGTTCCGAGTTCTTTGTTTCGCAGAACGGCAGCTGGATTTATCTGTACGACAGCGAAGGCCGTCGCTACAAGACTCTCAGCGTGTCGTCTGTCGGCGTGGTTACAGGCGTCTCCGGGAAGACTTTTACCTCCAGGAACGGCGCGTGGATATACACTTGGGATAATAATGGCAAGAAGGTGAATACCAGGGCGGCGAGATAACGCTTATTGCCTGGCATCTTCGGCCCGAGCCCGCTGCTCGTCATACTGCCGGTCCCATTCGCGGTAGTACTCAAGCTTGGGATCTTCAAAGAGGCTCATCTGGACAGCATTTTCGTGCGTGAGCTTCGAAACACCCAGTCCTACTTGCCGTATGGGCGTCTGCCCGTCCCATATTTCTCCCAGCATCCTTCGGGCTTCATTCAAGATGATGGCCGTGACATCAGTGGGTTGGGAGAGGGAGGTCTGTTTCTGCTGAACCGAGAAATCTTTGTGCTTGATGAACATCGAAACTGTCGATGCCCTGAAATCGTCCCTCCGGATGCGGTGCGCCACAATGCAGGCTACGTTGAACAGGGCTCGGTCGATATCTTTGGGGTCGGTGTAGTCGCGCGAGAAAGTGCGCTCGGCGCTGTAGCTCTTGGCTTCTGCAACCTCCGTTTCGACCGGAGAATCATCACGGCCATTGGCGTTCTCGTGGAGCTGTTGAGCGAACTTATGCCCCACCAGGCGGGTTAGGGATCCCATTTCCAGCTTGGCAAGGTCTTCGATGGTATGGATGCCGTAAGCAGTGAGACGCTCCTCGGTCTTCTTGCCCACCCATAGAAGGTCGCGCACCCCCAGCGGCCACATTTTCTGAGGAACCTCGTTCTCCCAGAGGGTATGGACTTTATCGGGTTTCTCAAAGTCTGAGGCCATCTTCGCCAACAGCTTATTCGAGCCTACGCCGACATTCACGGTGAAGCCCAGCTCTGACTTTATCTCATCCTTCAGCTGAGTCGCCAGGGCAACGGGATCTTGCCCTTGGCACCGGAGCGTCATATCGATGAAACACTCATCGATGGAGAACTGCTGCAGGAGGGGACTATACCTGCGGCAAATGGAAATGAAGCCCTCCGAACAGCGTTTGTACCACTCCCAATCGCCCCTCACCAGCACCAGCGACGGACAGGTGCGCAACGCCATCGACACCGGTTGTGCTGTCTTGATGCCCAGTTTCTTTGCAGGAATGGACGCGGCGGTGACAATGCTCCGCCGGTCATTCGGGTCCCCGGACACCACGGAGGGAACCAGGCGGATGTCCGGCTTGCCTTCCATAACCATCTTCACTGCCGTCCACGACAGGAAGGCTGAGTTGACATCGATATGGAAGATAATGCGGGACACAGGTCAGTGGGTGATACTTGTGCTTATCTGGAGATGACCGGGTCGGGGCAGTACTCCTTGCGGCCGCAGGCCTTGCATTTGAAGCCTGCCCAGACGGAGTCGAATTGGTTCATGGCGGCTTCGACCAGCTCGGGCTCGTCGGTGAGGATGCCGGCCTCGAAGTTGCGGTTGCGGGTACTCTTCATTCCAAGACCGGCGCCGGTGAGATTGGCTGAACCAATGTAGGCCACCTTCAAATCAAAGATGATGATCTTGAAATGGACCCTTGGACAAAGAACCCTCTCCAGACCCGTAAAGAGAACCGGATAGTGGTCGAAGTCCTCCCGGAAGTTCGGCCCGGGTTCCTTGGCGTGAATCAGCCTGATCTCGCGGCCTTTGCTTATCAGATCGGCGAGGACGCCCAGAAAAGGTCGCTCGCCGACATACAAGTCCTTGATGTCGGCGGTACCTATCCAAAGATATTTTTTTACGTTCGGAACCCGCGCAATGACTTCTTTGAAGTGTGCCTCATCCGCGATATACTCTGTCATACCACAAATATACTCACTTATGCGAATATATCCGAATAATTGTTCCGGGAGCCTATCTACCAGATATAAGCCCGGCGCTCTTCGGGAAGGTAGAGCTTGTGGTCGCGGGTGACGTTGTAAAGGTCATACCACAAATCCGTATTCATCACCACGCCGTTCGTGCGGAGGCGGGCGTGGGAGTGGAGATCACTTTTCTTGAGAATATCGAACTTGTTGTCACCGTATTGTATGCACCAGACGTGGGCGTAGGCTTCGTAGAACTTGCGCAGCTGGTCGTTTCGGCTCTCGCCCTTGAATCCTTGGCTGTCCAGACGGGCCATATAGGCGTCCAGCACGGCCAGGAAGCCTCCAAGGTCGGCGATATTCTCCGTTTGGGTACGTTCACCGTCACAAAACACGAGGGGAGCGCGCACAGGGTCAAGTTCCAGGTTGCTGTAGGTACGGATCAGATTCTGCTTGCGGTCCTGGAATGCCATCAGGTCGGCCACAGTCCACCAGTTGACGTTCTTGCCGTATTTATCGAACTTTGCGCCTTCCGTGTCAAAGGCGTGGGTAAACTCGTGGCCGATCATAACGAATGCGGCATAGTAGCAGGCTTCGCTGACTCCTTCTTCGGGCATGGCGGGCGGAAGGAGTATGGCAGGATAAATATTGACACTGTTGTAGTTGGGATTATATGCCGCATTGATCAGCGTCAGGTCCATCGGCATCAGCTCACCGTTACTGTTCAATCCCTGCGTGGTTAACAGATATGAGAAGGTATCGTCTGTGCCTACATACGACCTGAACAGCCGGGCGTTGCCGGCTTTTAAACGTTGAACGGCTTCAGGCAGGCTCTGGCAGTCGGCAAGTGAGGGAATGCAGTCGGTGTACCAGGTATCCGGGAAAGCGACATTGAGCTGCATGTTGTCCAGTTTGTCAAGAGCGTTCTTCTTGGTGGTTTCGCTCATCCAATCCACCGCTTGGATTCTCTTGCGGAGCGCGGCCTGAACTTCTTTTGTAATACCCAGATACTTGTCTTTCAGGCTCTGGGGAATGAATTTCTGTTGCAGATAGTAGGAAAGGGTGTATCCCAGTTCCCCCTTGGCATCAGATTTAAGGGATTCGACCGTTTTTACAGTGAAAGATGACTTGCCAACGTTGTAGGCTGCGAGGCCGGCTTCATCGGCAAAGGCCTCGTAATAGCCCCAGCAGTCTTGCATCATCTGGCACAGGTCGTCCAAAGAATATTTGTCTTGTGCAGTTTTCCACAAAGCTTCAATATCGGGGTCAGACATAATCAATGAAGGATCGAGGCCCATTCCTTCAGCAATGAGGGCCTGGGGTGAGGACTTGTCGACTTTGGTCAAGACGTGGTCGGAAGCCTGCAGTTCGCCGGGTGTGGGGGGAACGAAATCCGGAATAGGCGGGTAGATGGCAAATTTGATTATGTCCTTGTCCCACCAGGTCACAGTGGCGATACCTATCGCATTTACGCCGTCCATATACATCTTTCCTACGGTTCGGTAGGCATCTTCCAGACTCTTTGGTTTGGAGTATTTGGCTTTTTGCGCGTCGATATAAGCGTGAGACTGTTCGGGAGTACCGTGAATCTGCTCTATCAGGGAGAAGAATTTTTTCAGGTCGGGAACTTCCGCTTTAAGCTGTTCCACCCGGGCGTCCATCACTTCTTCGGCATCATATAATCCGCCCAGTACCTGGGAGGGGTCGGCGGGGATGGGGTTTGCAGCGAGCCAGGCGCCGTTGCAGTAATCAAAGAAACTGTCGCCGGGGGCGACTGAGTTATCTTTGCAGGCCGTATAACTTTCCGGGAAAGGGTAAGGGTCGGTAACTTCAATCGAACGGTCTTTCTCACAAGAGAGCACTGTGAAAACCGCAAAAAAAGTGATTGCAACCTTCAGGGATGCAGATAAAAGGGTGTTATGGGTATTCTTCATTTTGAATGTACAATAAAGATTTGAAACCGATGGATAGACAAACGTTATTTTTTGCGGAGCAGGAACTTTCGGCCAAGCTTTACAACTGTTTTCATAGGCCAGGGGAGCAGGGCGCGCTCGGCCTCCTGTATCTTTTCGCGAATCGGGATGCCCTGCGGACAATGCTGCTCGCATTTGCCGCACTGGATGCATTGATAGGCGAACGAGGGTGTGGCCGCAAGCGCAACTGTCTGGAAATATTGCGACCGTCCCGACATCTTGGATTCGGTGTACATTGTATTATAGCTGGTGAATATGCCCGGAATATCCACTCCTTTGGGACAGGGCATACAGTAGCGGCAGCCTGTGCATCCGACTTTCTCCTTGGCCCGAATAATGTCCACTATCCTTTGCAGGAAGGCGCGGTCGTCGTCCGTAAATGCTCCGACTGCGGCGTCCGAAGCCGTCTTTACGTTCTCTTCCACCATAGCAAGTGAGTTCATCCCGGACAGCACGACGGTCACCTCCGGCTGGTCCCATAGCCAGCGAAGACCCCAATCGGCCGGACCCCAGTGACGTTGATGGCCGGAGATAAGCCGTTTAGCATCTTCCGGCAGCTTGTTGACGAGTTTGCCACCGCGCAAGGGTTCCATTATGATTACGGGAATGCCCCGGGCGGCGGCGGCCTTCAGCCCTGCCACGCCCGCCTGTGTGGTCTCATCCAGGTAGTTGTATTGGATCTGGCAGAAGTCCCAGTCATAGTCTGCGAGAATCTTCAGGAAATTATCGGTGTTTCCGTGATAGGAGAACCCTATGTTCCGGATGGCGCCGGAGGCCTTCTTCTCTGCGATCCAGTCCTCAACGCCCACTGCCTTAAGCCGTTCCCACTGAGCTATGTCGGTGAGGTGGTGCATCAGGTAGTAATCGACGCGGTCTGTCTGAAGGCGAGACAGCTCCTCACTGAAGAATTTGTCCAGCGAGGCGAGGTTCCTGACAAGGTACTGAGGCAGTTTGGTGGCTATGCGCACCTTGTCGCGTATGTCGTTGCGGGCGAGAATCTCTCCCAGGGCAGCCTCACTGCCGGGATAGATATAGGCCGTGTCGAAGTAGTTCACGCCGGCGCGGTATGCCGCCATCAGTTCCTGCTCGGTCTTGTCGATATCGATGCCTCCTCCCTTCCTGCTGAACCGCATACAACCGTAACCAAGGATGGAAAGCAGATCTCCGTACCTGTCTTTTCTGTATTGCATATCGTTTTAAATATTACCAAGTTGCAAATATAACAATTTGTGCTGTTTACGCAATGTCAGTCCCACCCCGGAGGAATCCGTAGTTCCGTCCTGCAGCGACCTTTGCAAGCATTATCCTAATTGGAGCCGGAATACTCCTAAAATAAACAGCGGAAACTGTGGATATTTGTGCCCTGGCACGGAGGCCGTTTGTCCGGCACCCTCAGCAGCCGTTTTTTATCTCGAAGATATGGAAAGCAAGGAGTTATATACATATATGAGCGAAAGCATCGCCGGAATTATGACCAAGGCGTACAAGAGTATGTTGTTCAATCCGCGAGAGGCGTTGTTTGCTCACAAAATGCGCGTCCTGTTCAAGAAGTCGGAAAAGAAGCGCGAGCAATATTCGAAAGAAGAAGGAATTGACGTGCCGCCGTTTTTGATCAGCAGCATTTCCACTACCTGTAATTTGCATTGCAAAGGTTGTTATGCCCGGGCCAACGGTATAGCGCGTGACGACGGGCAGTCAGGTAAGCCGTCGCTTACACCAGAGCAATGGAAGAAGATATTCGAAGAGGCTGCCGGAATGGGCATAAATTTCTCGCTGCTGGCTGGCGGGGAGCCTATGATACGGAAGGATATAATCGAAGCCGTATCGACGGTAAAGGATATGATTTTCCCGGTATTCACTAACGGCACTCTCATCGGCCGATCGTGGCTTGAGTTTCTCAGGGCCCACCTGAACATAGTTCCGGTAATCAGTATCGAAGGTACTGCCATAGGCACCGACGAGCGCAGGGGACAGGGAGTCTTCAACAGGGCGGTGCGTTCTATGACGCTGCTGAAAGAAGACGGACTCTTTTTTGGTACCAGCATCACCGTCACCACGGAGAACTACCGCCAGGTGACATCTATCTCATTCATTGACCAACTCAGAGAGCTGGGCTGCAAGATTATATTCTACGTCGAATATGTGCCTACCGAGGAGGGAACGGAGTACCTTGCTCTCAAGGATGAACATATTGCCGATATGGAGGGGCTTCTTGAAGATATCCGGCGCAGGTATGACGATATTATCTTCCTTTCTTTTCCGGGCGACGAGAAGGCTATGGGCGGCTGTATGGCCTCCGGACGCGGTTTCTTCCACATCGGCCCGGACGGGAGCGCCGAACCGTGCCCTTTCTCGCCCTTTTCCGACAGCAATGTGGCCGAAATCGGCGTCAAAGGAGCCCTGCAGTCGAAGTTGTTCCGCCGTATCCGCGATGCCCGCGCGCTCGGCTGGGAGCACACAGGTGGCTGCACTCTTTTTGAGCATCGCGACGAAATAGAAAAAATGCTTTCCTGATATGAAAACTGCCATCCGTTATTACTCCAAATTCGGTCACTCCAAGCAGATGGCCGAAGCTATCGCCGAGGTAGCCGGCGCAAAAGCGCTTCCCGTATCCGAACCCCTTACAGAACCGGTAGATGTGCTCTTCCTGGGGGCGGGCGTATTTCTTGGCAAGGTCAATGCAGCAGTGGGCGAATTCATCGGCAAGCTGGATCCTTCGGCCGTTAAATGTGTGGTCTGCTTCGGATCTAGCGCCATAGTCGCTTCTCCTGTTCCTATGCTGCGCAAGATGCTGGAATCCCGGGGAATAGCAGTCGCCGAGCAATCGTTCTCCTGCAAAGGATCGATGGGCCCCGTGCACGCAGGACATCCTGACGCCAAAGACCTCGAAGACTTACGTAACTTTGTCCGGGGCATCTGCGCCGAATAGTCCGGCGGTGCCTACTGCTTGACTGTAATGTGGAAGCAGTTCTGCTGCTTCTCGTACTTGACAAAGCAACGGTTGCCTTGGTCGTGAATATCCTTGAGTACCTGGCTCAGTGTGGCTCGGAGGTATTCGGGAGGCACGTCTTCGTACGGGCGGCCGCGGAACTCCGGAATTTTGACGTAGCGCCAATACGAAAGGTCGAACGAAGTCCCGTAGCTGTGGGTTGAGTTTTCCGATGCGTTGACATTGCGCTTGCGAAGGGCGGCGATGTCGTCTTCGGTGCGCAGTACGGAAGTTACTATCAATTTATTGGGGTTAAGGCCCTTGGCGCTGAGAGAATCCTGGAAAATGCGGCCTATGTCGTCGAGCAGTTCTTTTGCCGACGGAATGAGGTAGGGAATGGAATGGGTCAGGGAATCTATGACGTAAGTATCCGTGGCTTCCAGCTTAACCAACTTTGACTTGAGCCTCTCCGCCTCTTCGCGGTTCTTTACCGGCGGAACCCCTATGGCCTGCGCCACCTCGAGTTGGGCGTCGTTCTTGTCGTTGAATTCTTTTGCAAACTTGACGTCCCAGATACGCACGGGATGGTTTTCAATTGGGCCGAGGGCGAGCCAGCGGCGTTCTTCGATGCAAGAGCGGGCGCTGAAAAACACGTACACTCCAAGGCCGGCGACTAAAACAGCGCCGGCTATTTTTGAAATTAGTATAAACCGCTTCATCAATTGCCGTTACGTCTACAAAAATACACAAATATTTCCTATTTTTGTAAGCAAAACGAAAGCTTATGAAAAGATTACTTTATCTGGCGGCCATAGCCTGCATAGCCATCTTCGCTTCTTGCGAAAAAGAAGAAGCCGAAATCCCTATCGACGAAGAAAACGTAGAGATAAGCGGCAGCCTCTACGGTATTTGGGCGTTGTCCGAAAAGTCGGAAACCTACCCCAATTCCGAGGGTCCCCAGGCTGTCTATAACGAAGATTATACCCCTTACCATTTCTACCTGGCACTGAGCGAGTTCCCTTTCCCTCACGCCATAGCCAAGAAGGGGAGTCTCTCTATGTTTGACCTGGACGATGTAGATGTTGACGCAGTGCGCTTCACTTACAATCCCAACACGCACCAGATCAACTTCAGCAAAACTATTTGGCTGTCGGCCGAGCTGCTTACCCGCAGTATGAGGCTGAGCGGCAAGTTCACCGTCACCGAATTGACCGACACCAAGCTGGTTATCAAGCAAAAAGAAGTAATCAGCGGCAAAATTATCGGCTACTCCTACACTAGGCAGAAGTAGCAGAAACCCCTATCGGTGGTATTCGCACAGCCCCTCGATAGGCGCTTTGACAAAGCGGGAGATTGTTATCCCGGCCTTGTCGAAAAGGGGAGCGATAATGTCTTTGCAAGCCCACCCGAAGCCGCCCACTATTCCAACGGGATAGCGGGCGATTTCGTATTTCAGTAGCGAACGGTCGATGAATGCCTGGAAATTCTTGTCCACCAATGCTTTGGCATAAGGGTGGGAGTAATGGCGGAGGATGAATGGCGCCAGGCTTCCCAGGTAACCTGAGGGAGAAGCGCTGCGGTAAACTCCCTGTACTATGCCGGGGTAGGAAGCATCGAACTCCTTTGCAAAGTCGCAGGCTATTGTTTCCGGCACAAGACCTTTTATGAAGTCGGCAAGGAACAGTTTGCCGAGTGCCGCGCCGCTGCCGTCGTCACCTATGACATAACCTCCCGAGTAAACCTTCTGGCTAATAGTGCTGCCATCGTAGAAGCAGGTGTTTGAGCCCGTCCCTAAGATGGCGGCAATTCCGGGCTCGTGCCCGCAGGCACCTCTGGCGGCACCCATAAGGTCGTTGTGAATCTCAATCTCGTCAAACTGAGCAAGGCTCCTGATATGATTCTCCAGTTCGTCGGCAATATCGGGGGTTACTACGCCGGCGGTGTAGAGGTAGAATCCGGCTGCTTTCTCCAGCCCTTCGGAGGCAATGGCATCGGCGATGGTCGACTTGATGTCTTCCATCTTCATACTGGAAACATTTGTACCTGCCCTGAGGAAGCGCTTGACCTCGCGGCCATCCTCGCCGAGGACCCTCCACTCGCTTTTGGTAGCGCCGCTTTCGACTATAATTTTTATGGGAGCCATTCCAATTACTTCTTATCGTGTACAAAGATACATATTTTTGGAATGGCCCCCAACTAATCATTTAAGGTCTGCCGCCAGGGCCGCCGCCACCTCCCGGGCCGCCATTGCCGCCGGAGTAGTTGGAGATGTTGACAGAGGATCCTCCGGATATTCCTTCCACCGCCCAGACGCCGTTGCATTTAGGTTCACCGCTCACGCTGACACCTTTGTAGCCGCTTGATAGTGAGGGGGCGGATACGATGAAGCTGGAGATATTGTTCGGTGCCTTGAATGCAGCTATGAAGGATTTGCCGTTGTAGAGAGCGTTCCAGGATCCTGCAGTTCCGCTCATACTGTACACGCTTTGCGATGCCGAGTATCCGCTCTCCAGCCCGCCGTATGCCACCATTGTCGCACCGGCATTGATATAGAGTTTCTTGCCTTCTTCTGAATTTGCGTCGAAGGCGACTTCCGGATTGCCCTTGGTGCAAATGGCCATTACGTAGCCGCCGTTGAGGATGGTGTTACCATTGGAATCCATTGCATCGTTACCGGAAGAGAAAGCGTACACGAAGCCACTGTTCACAGTCAGGTCGCCCTGGCAGTTTATGGCATCTTCGCTTGTGGAAGATACGTAAGTCTCGCCGCCTTCGAAGTTAAGGTCGCCTTTGACCTCCAGACCTTCGCCGTAAGTGCTGTTTACGACTATGGTACCGCCGCTGATGACCAGCTTGCCGGCATTTCCGGTTACCTTGGCGCGGTCGCCGCTGCCTTCTTTGGTCACCCAGCCTATCTTGATGCCTTTGGCCGAAACGTCGTTGACCTCGCGCCCGGTGGTGGTGACGGAGAGGGTGCCGCCGGATATGTAGCTGTCGGAAAGAGTGTGGTTGGTTTCGTCAAAGTCGTAGCTTCCGGCATTGATACCTTTGCCGCCGTCGCCGGTATTCTTGATGGTGAGGGAGCCACCGGTCATAGCAAAGTAGTTGTCGGCCTTGACTCCCGCCGTGCCGCTGTATTCGGCGTCTTCCTCGTCATAGGCCACGCCGCCGGTGACGGTGACGGTGTGCGTACCGCCTTCAACCAGGACATAGTCGTCGGAAGTGATGCCTTTCCTGAGCGCTGCGGCCGTATGGATCGCCAGCTCGCCGCCAGTGAGTTGTACGTAATCTTTGCCCTTTAAGCCGTGTCCGGCCTCCGAGCCTGAGTTTACTTTGATGGTGGGACTGTTCATCAGGCGGATGTAGTCGTCGGAGGCGATGGCCGATTTGTCCTGTTTGTTGAGGGCCTTTACGGAGAGCAGACCGCTGCCGCTGAATATCAGTTGCGACTCGCTGAAGAGGACGGCCTTGAGGTCTTCTTCTCCCTCCTGAGCATATGCGGCCGACTCGCTGTCGGACAGTATGCTGGATCCCTTGAGCACGATGAATGTGCGTTTTTTGTTTTGGTTGTTGAGCGCCGCGCCGTCGGGGTTGGTTATGCTGGCGCCGTTCAGTACAATGGCTTGCTTCTTGGCTCCATATACTTTGAAAAAGCCGTTGGTAGTGGTGCCGGTGAGTTCGTAGATGAGCACTTCTCCGCCGGTGTTGTTCACGGTGACCTTGTTACCGTCAACGGAGACGTAGCCATAACTGTCGCCCTTTACGGAAGCATTGTCCGTATCGGAAAAAGTCACGGTAATCTTACCTGCAAAAGTGGTTGTGGAGATATCGTCGTCCGATGAAGGGTCTCCCGTGGAATCAAAGGTAAGGGAATCGTCCTCCGGTTCACTGTAAACGCTCTGTTCGTCCTCGGGCTCGTCGGGGCTGAGGGGTAAGTCTTCCTGCTCGCAGCCTGCTGCGGCAAGAGCTATTGTCAAGAGGATAGATATATACTTTTTCATAACGCGAAAGGTTTTAGTAAACGCAATCACAATGTAACCAATTTTTACAC
Source organism: Bacteroidales bacterium (assembly GCA_017651465.1). Lineage (GTDB taxonomy): Bacteria > Bacteroidota > Bacteroidia > Bacteroidales > UBA932 > Cryptobacteroides. The sequence continues at coordinate 11,547 of JAGCCX010000016.1, read as the reverse complement.
CATAAACGCACGGCGAAAGGAGATATTCAGCAAACGCCGCCATTTCTTCAACGAACGGGAGTGGATTCTGGAAAAAAGAAAGTAATTTTGTGAAAAGAAATGTTAGTGAAGACGCTGCTCCCATTCCTCGTTCTTATTTTGATCCATCATTTCTTGCTGGTGCCTCTGATCAGAAAGAGGCTGCCGCTGTACCTGGCTTTTACGGCAGCACTGCTTGTTCTGTTCGGTGCGTGGTGTCTCAATTCGGGGGAGCGGCAAGGCGGGCCTCCTCCGCCTCAGTGGCAGTCTGAGCAGGCACCTCCTCCTCCGCCCGAGCACGAAATGGCAGGCCCCGGGCCCGATGGCCGTGCCAGACCTTTGCGGCCCGAAGTGATGAAGATTATTATGGGCGTGCTTCTGGTTGGGGTGGATCTTGGCGTCTATTTTTATGTGGAGTCCCGCCGGAGGGAGCGCAGGATGAAGGAGCTGGAAGCGGAAAATACCAAACAGCGCCTGGAGTCGCTGCGTTACCAGATCAATCCGCATTTCTTTATGAACACGCTCAACAACATCCACGCGCTGGTGGATATCGATCCCGATAAGGCCAAGGAGAGCATTGAGGAGTTTTCGAAGATGATGCGTATCCTCCTGTATGAGGGTGATTCTCCTACAATCCCGCTCTCCAAGGAGCTCGACTTCATCGAACACTTTGTGTCGCTGATGCGCCTCCGCTATCCGGAAGAATCGGTGAAGATTGATATGGTTTTCCCCGATGAGTGCACTGGCGCCGTGGTGCCGCCTCTGGTTATGGCGTCGCTGGTGGAGAATGCCTTCAAGCACGGAGTCAGCTATTCCAGCGGCTCGTTCATCCGCGTAAAGGTGGAAGTCGGAGACGGGAAGGTGGTTTTCCGCTGTTCCAATTCGTCGCACCCTTCCGGCAACGATACGCGGCACGGCATAGGTCTGGAGAATATTAAAAAACGCCTGACACTGCTGTACGGCCAGGCCTTTGCCTTGTCTATAGACCAGACGGAAGATCAGTACGACGTGGTGCTGGCCATTCCGTCACAACCGGATCTGAAGGTGATATGATCAGGGTTATTGCCATTGACGACGAACCGCTCGCCCTCCGCCAGCTGGAGATGTACATAGCCAAGGTGCCTTTCCTGACGCTGATTGCCTCGTGCAGCAGCGCGGCGGAGGCCAGACCTCTCCTTGACAAGGCCGATGCTGTGTTTCTAGACATTAATATGCCCGACCTCAACGGGATGGACTTCATAAAATCGCTGCCTGACCCTCCTGCTGTAGTGTTTACTACTGCTTATTCGGAGTATGCAGTGGAGGGGTTCCGGGTGGATGCGGTGGACTATCTGCTTAAACCATTAAGCTTCAAAGAATTCCAGGCTGCTTGCGAGAAGCTGCGAAGGATTTTCGATGCCAAGGCTTCGCCAATCCTACACTTCAAGGCCGATTACCGGACGGTCAACGTGGATGCGCGCAAAATAGTTTATGTGGAGAGCCTGAGCGAGTATATCAAGATATTTCTCTCCGATTCAGAGGAGCCTCTGGTGGTGCTGTACAGTCTGAAGCATCTGACGGAGCAACTGCCACCGGCCCGCTTTATGCGTATTCACCGCTCGTATATCATTGCCCTTGAGCATATTGCGGAGGCGTCGCACAGCTCGGTGCTGCTCGACAACGGCAAGACTCTCCCGGTGGGAGAGGTGTACAGGCCTGCGTTTGCAGAGTATCTTGCCGGCACTCTATAACCCCTTTTGAGGCTTGGATTAATGGCTTTTATAATTATCTTTGTGATTATGAAAGCATTAGTTATTAGCGTAGTGTTAACTCTGGCCTCTGTTTTTTCCGTGCAGGCTAAAGAATATGAAATCCAAGGCCCTCAGGGCGGTATTTCTTTTAAGATAAGTGTCCCACAGGGGTTCGATACCCAGAATGACCGCTGCCCTATGGTGATCCTTATGCACGGCATTTTTTCCAGCAAGGATTACAACCCTATGCCGGCCATTGCAAAGGGGCTTGCCAAGGCGGGGATTGCGTCTATCCGCTTCGATTTTAACGGTCACGGCAAGAGCGAGGGGCGTATGGAAGATATGACTATCGAGAAGGAGATTGCCGATGCTATTGCTGTGTATGAGTATGTCAAGGGGCTTCCGTATGTTTCTGAAATCGGTTTTCTGGGGCATTCGCAGGGCGGTGTTATTGCGTCTATGACGGCAGGCCGGCTGGCACAGAAAGGTGAAGGGCCCAAGAGCTTGGTGCTTATTGCTCCCGGTTCGGTCATCAAGGAAGCTTGCCAGGGGGGAAAGTTCTTCAATGCCACTTTTGATCCTGCCGATCCGCCGGAGTTTATTCGTTGCTGGGGTTTTATGAAGCTTGGGCGGGAATACCTGCTGAGTACTCAGGAGCTGGATATTTTTGGCACTGCGGAGGCTTTCAAGGGGCCGGTGCGTATCATTCACGGTACCAAGGACAGTATTGTGCCTATGTGGTGCAGCGAGAAGTATAAAGATACTTATGGCGATGCTGCCGAGCTTGTCGTGATTGATGGCGAGAACCACACCATTACCTGCCGCCGTAAGGAGGTAGTGGGGGAGGTTGTGGAGTTTTTCAAAATGCTGTAACAGTTACCTTAATATGAAAAACGGTTATCAACAAACTTACCTTGCGCCCTTGACGGAGGTCCTGGAAGAGGTGCAGGAAGACGTGATATGCCAGAGCCTGACGCGCGTGGACTATGGTGACGAAGTTGAATACGAATGGGCGTGATGGAGGGCGGGAAAATGAAAAGAATATTCACATTATTGCTGCTGGCTTCTTGTTTTGCTGCCTGCACCACAGATATCCAGCCGGAAACAGCCAAGGCGCCGGCTCCTGAATCATATACTTTAATCGTGAACGCTACTAAAGGCGATGGACCGGCTACCAAGGCTCTCTCGCTTGACGGCAAGACGCTTAAAGCTACGTGGACAACCGGCGATAAGGTCAGCGTCTATATCGTTAAGGGTGAAGGCGCCACCGAAATGGAATCCTATGACCCTGTGGGTACGCTCACCGCGCAGAGAAGCGGCGCTTCTACCACGATGAAAGGCACTTTCACGGGCTATACACCCGTGGTGGGCGAGAAGCTGCGGCTGCGGTTCCTCTCTTCAAATTATACGGGTCAGAAAGGAACGCTTGATTACATTGCGGCCAATTGCGATTACGCCATTGCCGATGTGAGCATCTCCGATGTCTCCGGCGACGTTGTGTCGACTACTTCCGCTACGTTCGCGAACCAGCAGGCTATTGTGAAGTTCTTGCTTAAGAATCAGGACGGCACCACTCCCGTAGCCGCCTCGAGCCTCAGGCTGAAGGTTGGCAGCTTGATCTACGACGTTGCACTTGATACTCCTTCCAGCGAAGTCTTTGTTGCTCTCCCCCAAGTGAAGAAAAAAGATATTGTGCTTGTGGCCTCAACTGCCGACGGTGGCTTCGGCTGCGAGCAGTCGGGCGTATCTTTCGAAAGGGGTAAGTACTACGCCATCAGTGTGAAAATGGCCCCCCGCGCCACGTTTAAGGTATTGAGCACCGTTACGGAGAGCGAGATCGGCTGGCGTGTGGGCAGCGATGGTATAGTATATGAGCCTGCAGGCAATTTGCCGGCGGGTGTTTCGGCCGTTGCGATGATAGGTTACGTCAGCGGCACAGGTCACGGACTGGCTATCGAACTGAACAACAATCCGAGCAAAGCAGTATGGGAGGATGCTTCGGCGACGGCCATTGCAGGCAAGCCTTCAATCAGTGGCGGTACATGGCGGCTGGCGTCATTCGACGACTGGTTTAACATCATTACCGGTTGTTCAGTGGAGGGCGACTCGACAAGTTTTCCAGCTGTTGGTGAGACTGCCTTGAACCCTATTCACGGATTCGAGCAGAAGTGGCTGGCCGCAGGTTTCACGTTCGATCCTACCAAAGGAAGAACTTTCTGGACAAGCACTAATGTTACTGATGCCGTAGCGTGGACGGTCTTTCTGAATATTGCTTATGGTCAATCTTATGCGTGGTTTGCACAAGGGAATATGATTTCCTCCAACTATGTCTTCGCTTGCTTGGAGTTCTGAAACAAAAAGGGTCCGGGATAATCTGCTATAGCGCTCTAATCTTGCCATCGCAGTCCGCGCCCCTCCCGCTCACGCAGCCGCGGGCGGCTACGCCGTCCGCAGGGCATAGGGTTGCCGAGGCGCGGGGGGCATCATTTTCGTGAGGTTACGAACATGATGCAGGGCACGTTGTATTGCAGATTTTTACTTTTTCGGAAGTTTTGAACTAGTCTTCTCTATTTTCTTTTCTTCAGAGGCAACACGACGCTCTAGTTTCTTGATATCTTCTGCGGGTGGAAGCTCTTCTGGGCGGATTCCTCGCTTCCCTAGCATTTCGCGGACGCTTTGATTGTTTTGTATATGCTCGCGGGTTATTGCCGGTTCGCCAAACAGATTCTTTCCTTCCACGTTGTAATTTGTCATCTCTGTGGCAAGGTTCTTTGCGGCTATAGTCAAAGTGGGTAAAAAATCGGCAAGAGGGCGACTATCTTTTACGCCAAGGCGCTTTTTCATGTCCTCAGTTGTATGCCCTCCAAAGAGAACCGCATCTCCTTTTGAGCGAATGCGTCCAAATCCTTTGTCATCGACACCTCGTTCATAAATGTTTTGCGACAATTGCTTTTCCGAAGCGCGGAGCCTATCTCTTGATTCCAATCTAGCTATGTAGTTGATTCGTTCCTCAATAAGCTCCGCCTTCCTGGTTTGAACAGCAAAGTAACTCTGAGCAAACGCAACTGGTTCTTTTTTGGGGTCTCCATTCTGTGCTATGAGGTAACAAGCATAGCGAGTGAGCATAAAGTCCTGGACATCGCGTAATGAACCACTACCCAACTGAACCATTTTCGTGACCTCACGAAAATGGTCATCTACATTTATTCCCTGTGTTTTACACGATTCTACAGCCCTCCTAATAGCCGATTGAAAATTCTCCCATCTGGCATATCCGAGAACTTTTTGCAATTCACGAGCGAACCATATTTCGACCTTTTCTTTCCCGTTGTCGCCTTCGATGTATGTGGCTATCGAATCAAAAGTGTCTTTATATTGTATGATACTTTGTCTGTCCATAAGTTCATATGTTTATATGCAAATATAATCAATCATCGTGAATCATAAACCATAGGATTTCAATTTTTGATAATAGTCGAAATTAATGACAACATATCGTCAGATATATGAGTTTTATTGGCTTGTATCAATCATTGTGAGCATAATGGATATCCTCAAAAACAGCAAGATTCTGGCCTACTTGGAGTCCGACGCCGGCAAGAAAGCCATCACCGCCCTCCACGTGGATGGCGTCATAGACTTCGTGGAAAAACGCAAGAGAGAGCCGCTATAATCATCCATCCCCACTATCTACCTATCCGAGACGTTTACCCCGTCCTGGGGCTATTTGTATCTTGCCGTCTATGTTTATGACAACACCCTGTCAAAAGAAAATATCGCATGCATTATGTACATATATTTTATACAGGGTTACACAAAAAATCGCTATATTTGACAAATTAAGCAGCAAAATAATACATGAGTTCAAAATTCTTTAACAATAACGGGGAGAATACGCTCTTCGCGAAGTTAAGAGGCATTGCTCAGGGAATGGCCAATTTTGACCGTTTCCTTGCCGTCGTCGGATTCTTCCGTTCTTCCGGGTATTTCAAGCTAAGAAAAGAACTTGGAGATGTGTCTGAGATAAAGATTCTCGTGGGCATTAACGTAGATGAACTATTTAGGCGCCACAATCAGGCGCTTCTGATGCTTACGGATGAAACTAAGGCCAAGAAAGTATATAGCGACCAGTTCAAGGAGGACATCCTCAACGCCAAGTATAGCAAAGAAGTCGAGGAGGGCATCCTTCAGATGTGTGATGATTTGACGTCCGGAAGACTCCAGATGAGAATTCATGGCTCCAAGAACCTTCATGCAAAGTTCTACTTATGCCTGCCCCAGAATCACAATGAGAATACTGATGGATGGGTAATAATGGGTTCTTCCAATATCTCTGATTCCGGGTTGGGCATCACAGAACCGCCTCGCTATGAGCTAAACGTAGCCATGAAGGATTATGATGATGTGGCATACTGTAAGGGAGAATTTGACACTTTGTGGGAAGAGGCTATTCCGCTCTCCTTGGAAGATATAGAACTCAACAAAAAGAAAACCTATCTCGGTTATCAACCGACTCCATACGAAATCTATATCAAGGTTCTCATCGATACCTTTGGTGATCAGGTTGAGGACGATTTCACAATCCAACTTCCTGACGGTGTTCTGGATTTGAAGTACCAGAAAGACGCCGTTATTCAGGGATACCAAATGCTACTCAAGCATAACGGTCTCTTCCTGGCCGACGTCGTGGGTCTTGGAAAAACCATGATTGCTACGATGATTGCCAAACGCTACATTGAAGCAAACGGTAAAAATACGTGTATCCTTGTCATTTATCCTCCGGCACTTGAAGACAACTGGAAGCAGACATTCAAGTTGTTTGGGATTGAACGAAAGGCCCAATTTATCACCAATGGTAGCCTTCACAAAGTGCTCAATGGAGAGAACCAGTATAAGGAGAAAGAGGAATTCGACCTTATTATCGTTGATGAGGCCCACGGATTCCGCAGTGACCAATCCGGGAAATATGATGAATTGCAGAAGATTTGCAAGTCTGCGTGTGCCAATGTAGGTCTATTAAGGAGCCTCCAGAAGAAAGTGATGCTGCTCTCCGCTACTCCTTTGAATAACCGCCCGCAGGATCTTTTGAACCAGCTTCTACTTTTCCAAAATAGCCAGAGCTGTACAATTGATGGAATTCCCAACCTCAAAGCCTTCTTTGCACCTTATATCGCTGAGTACGGAAAGCTTATGAGGGAACGGGACCAGCGTGATATCACATCAGAAGTTGATAAGATCTACGATGTTATTCGTGAGAAAGTGATTGATAAGGTTACGGTGAGAAGGACACGTCATAACATCCTCAACGACCCGGACTATAGGAAGGATCTCGAGCGCCAGCATATTGTATTCCCGAATATTCTTGCGCCAAATATCCTCGAATATGCAATGGATGAAGATACAAGTGAGCGTTTCTTCAATACATTGTCCTACCTGACAGACCCGGCGAATCCCATGCATCTGGAGTATGCAAGGTACCGTGCCATCGAATTCTTGAAACCAGAGTTCCAGAGCAAATACCAAAACGCCGTACATCTTGGTCAATCTCTGGCAGGAATCTATAAGGTGCATATGGTAAAGCGTCTGGAGAGCAGCTTCCATGCTTTTAAGAAGTCCCTTCAGACCCTACTGCGCATCACCAATGACATGATTAGGATGTTCGATGAGGGCCGTGTAATCATCGCTCCCGATTTGAAAGTTAAGGACTTGCAAGCCAAAGGAATGGAACTCGATGAGATCATCGAGTATGCTGTCGCAAAGGGATATCTTGCAGATGAAATTACTTTCTCTCCGGACGATTTTGACCCTAAGCTTCTGAAGCTCCTCAAGGACGATAAGGATGTCCTCGAGTACCTAATTGATGACTGGAAGCAGGAGAACGATGATCCGAAGTATGATTTGTTCATGGAGGTCCTGGATAAGGAATTAATGCTCCCCGAAATCAACAAGGAAGGGAAACTGGTCATTTTCTCAGAGAGTGTTGACACGTTGAATTATCTCTATGACAGAATGATTCACGAGCTGGGACGTGGTGATATCACCCTCGTCACCTCTCAAAACCGTAACAAGGTAGTCAAGACGGTTAAAGAGAACTTCGATGCAAATTCGTCAGTCAAACTGAACACGGTCAATATTATCCTGACATCCGATGTGCTTGCTGAAGGTGTCAACCTCCACCGATCCAATGTAATTGTCAACTACGATTCACCCTGGAATGCAACCAGGCTTATGCAGCGCATAGGACGTGTCAATCGTATTGGCTCCGTGGCCGAGAATATCTACAACTATATGTTTTACCCCTCCAAGCAGGGAAATAGCCAGATACAGCTTTATGAGAACGCTCTTATGAAACTGCAAGGCTTCCACTCAGCCTTCGGAGAGGACGCCCAGATTTACTCCCGTGAGGAAATCGTGAAACAGTTTGAGATGTTTGATAGCAATGTCCGCGACGCTGTTGATAAGAAGATTCAGCTGCTACGTGAAGTGAGAGAGCTTTATGCCAAGGATCGTAAACTCTATAACAAGATAAAGAATCTCCCCATGAAGAGCCGTGTCATGAGAGACACAGGAAGGCATTCGGGTAATTCAATAGTATTTGTCTCATCCAACGTAAAAACGGAATTCTATCTTGTGAATTCTAAAGCAGTTGAACCACTTGACTTCCTTGAAGCCGTCAAGTATCTAAAAGCGAAACCAGAAGAGCTTCCTGCATCGTTCGGTGATGACAACACCCATTTTGAGCATGTAAATAGGGCTCTTGACAGTTACTCTTACGCCGTGATGGAATCCAGGGACGATAATACAGCCAGAAGAGTTGACTTGGACCAGACCTCCCTCCGTGCTAATAACTTCCTGCGTACAGTCAAAAAAATAACGCAGGATTCTGATTTGCTGGCTAAGTGCGACATTCTTATTAATTATATCAATGATGGAGTTTATGCCCAGCTTCCCCGCTTCTTGAAAACGCTGGCCGGCGAATTCCATAATGATAGAGTCTTGATGAAAGAAAAGGAATACTACATCTCCACGAAGATTGATGGCTTAATTCAGACTTATCACTCTCAAACAAGGAAAGAGAGGAATAGCCAGCAGGAAGTGGAAGATCCACGAATCATCATATCAGAAACGTTTAAATAGGTAAATCATGGGAAAGATTTATTCCAACTTTGAACTCCGCACTATCTTTCAGTCATCTTTTAACCTTGGGACTTGGCAAGTGCTTCTCAAAGATTTCTTCCATTCAAAGGAGTTGAGGCTTCAGCCTGAATTTGTTGGGGGCAAGGATGGTGAGAGTGGTTTCTACCTTGGCGCGTTAGATACCGTGGACCACTATCGGATTGGTTTATTCTGGTATGAGATTACCAAAGGTTCCGTTGTTCATAAGAAAGTTGGCTTGAGGCAACTCGTCAAGTCCTTTATCAACCCCAAATGGGGAGAGTTTGACGCTGCTTTGGCTGTCTTTTCTGAGGGTAACCACTGGCGCCTTTCATTAATCTGCGACATTAAAGAGGAGGCGATGTCTCCTCGCCGCTTCACGTATGTATTTGGCGACGAGAATAGTTTCTACAATACTCCGGTCGCCCGTTTTGAATTCCTTCATAAGAACGGCATCACGTTCGAGAATCTGAAGAATGCTTTCTCCGTTGAGGCTCTCACGAAACAGTTCTATAATGAACTCTTTGACTGGTACCAGTGGGCCGTTAAGGATGAAACTGGCGTTACTTTCCCCAACAATACTGCCACCGAAGATGACGACCGCGAACAGATAGATACCAAGATTATCCGTCTTATTACCAGGCTGATGTTCGTCTGGTTCATCAAGCAGAAAGATCTTGTCCCGTCGAAGTTGTTTGATGCCAAGCAGATGAAAAAGGTCATCAAAGACTTTGACCCTCAAAGCAAGACCAGCGGGAATTATTATAATGCCATCCTACAAAACCTATTCTTTGCTACCCTCAACAGGGCAATTGTTGATGAGGACGGTAAAAAGCGTTGTTTTGACAAGACAGTAGGCAAAGGAGTTAAGACGACATACAGGTATGCAGAACTCTTCACGATTAGTGAAGAAGAAGTCATCAAGTTGTTTGCAGATGTACCGTTCTTAAACGGTGGCCTCTTCGAATGTCTTGATAAGACAAAGACAATTGATGGAGTAGAGAAGGCTTACAACTATGACGGATTCAGTCGCAATGACAAAAAGTTTGCTGATGGACGCTACCGTAACCGCGCTTTTGTCCCGAACAATCTTTTCTTTGATCCCGAATACGGCTTGTTCTCTATTCTGAATAGATACAATTTCACCATTGAGGAAAACACTCCAAATGAGCAGCAGGTTGCACTGGACCCCGAGTTACTGGGTAAAGTGTTTGAGAACCTCCTCGGTGCATATAACCCTGAAACAAAAGAAACCGCCAGGAATCAAAGTGGCTCATTCTACACTCCACGAGAAGTGGTGAACTACATGGTGGATGAGAGCCTGGTTGCATACCTGGGTGATACTCCTCTCGTTCGCGCACTCTTAAGCGATGATTTCGTTTATGAAAGCAGCAAAGAAGCAGAATACAAGAGTATCGCAGCAAAACTGAAGTCAATCAAGATTCTTGACCCAGCCTGTGGTTCTGGAGCATTTCCGATGGGGCTCTTGAATCGAATTGTTGATATCCTGGAAAGGATTTCCCCCGAAGCTAGTTTGTACCAACTCAAACTCGCTCTCATTGAAAACTGCATATACGGTATTGATATACAGAGTATTGCCGTCCAAATCAGCAAGCTACGTTTCTTCATCTCCCTTATATGTGATTGTGAGAAGGATGAGACAAAACCGAATTTCGGAATACCCACACTGCCTAACCTCGAAACGAAGTTCGTTTGCGCCAACTCTTTGATTGACAAGCAAACTGAAGACTCCCAAGGAAACCTCTTCGAAGATCCAAGGATTCAAGAGACAAAGGATAAGCTCATAGAACTGCGAAACGAGCATTTCCGAGCAAAATCAACATCCCAAAAACGACGGTTGAGAGAGAAGGACGATGAGCTTAGGAAATGCCTTGCCCAGCTCCTTGCTGAGAATGACATGGCCAGCCGGGCAGACGCAGAACAGATGGCGCGATGGAATCCCTATGACCAAAATGCCTCGTCTGAATTCTTTTCTGCTGAGTGGATGTTTAATGTAAAGGATGGGTTTGACATTGTGATAGGTAATCCGCCTTATATCCAGCTACAGAATAATAGCGGAGAACTTGGAAAGCTTTATGCACCATGTGGATATCAATCTTTCGCTAGTACTGGGGACATCTACTGCTTATTCTATGAAAGAGGATGGCAGCTTCTGAAGAAGTCCGGTCATCTATGCTACATTACATCTAACAAGTGGATGAGAGCAGGTTATGGAGAAAAACTCCGCTCCTTCCTTGCCACGAAGACTAATCCGCAGCTGCTGATTGATTTTGGTGGCGTGAAGGTCTTTGAGAGTGCAACAGTTGACACCAATATTCTGCTGTTTGAAAAGGGAGCGAATGCACATAAAACCCTCTGCGCTGTCACTAACAAACAGAATAAGGATAGCCTCAAGCAATTGAGCGTTTTCGTTCAGCAACAGGGTTCTTACTGTGACTTCTCTGGAGGTGACAGTTGGGTAATTCTATCTCCCATTGAACAGAGTATTAAGCGAAAGATAGAAGCGGTCGGGACACCATTGAAGGATTGGGACATTCAGATTAATTACGGAATCAAAACCGGATTTAACGATGCTTTTATAATATCAAGCGAAAAGCGTAATGAAATATTAGCTAATTGTACC
>JAGCCX010000015.1 GCA_017651465.1 Bacteroidales bacterium | reverse complement strand
TGAACGAAAACGCTCTATTCTACGCGTTCATGTTCTGCCTAAGGTAACGAGCAAGTGTATTACGATCAACTTTGCAAATTTTGGCGACTTTTCGCTTTGAGACACCCTCCCTCAACAATTCTCTGATAAGGGTCTCCTTGCCTGAGAGCTTGTACTTATCTGGGGAGTTCTTGCGCCCCTGTGGGCGACCAAGAATGACACCTTCTGCTTTCTTCCTAGCAAGAGCCTCTTTGGTTCTCTGGCTGATCAAATTTCGCTCTATTTCTGCAGATAGTCCAAAAGCGAAGGCCAGGACCTTGCTCTGGATATCTTCACCAAGACGATAGTTGTCCTTGATGGTCCATACACGACATTCCTTTGTCATGCAGATATTAAGAATCTCCATTATCATAAATAGGTTTCTCCCCAGGCGAGAGAGCTCTGCGCAGATAATGAGATCATCTTTCTGGACACGTTTAAGGAGCTTCCCCAATTCTCGCTTGTTGTAGCTTTTTGTGCCGCTGATAGTTTCTTCAATCCACCCATCGATGCCCAAAGTATTGCGAGAGCAAAAATTGTTGATTTCAAACCGCTGATTCTCAACAGTCTGTTTGTCACTACTGACTCTGATGTAACCGTAAATCATACTATAATTATTTATTGTTGTGTGTTTGTAGAAAGTTGGCCATCATTGTACAAGTAGTTTCAAGAATACCAAATCAGAAAACGACGTACGGCTTTACGGAGATTTACAGGATAGCATCGGCATACCCTGTGCCGTGCGATGGATATCGGCCATCGGCTCGTGTAATTATGGAGACTTTTTTGTAAATTTGCGAATACCAATCACCTCAACCCCCATGGTCGGCAAATACCCCGTAATAACCCTCTGCGGAAGCACCCGCTTCAAAGAGCAGTTCTTGGAAGCGCAGAAGCGCCTTACCCTCGCAGGCAACATCGTCATCAGCGTTGGCCTCTTCGGCCACAGCGGCGACGACGAAGTCTGGACCGATGGCATCAAGGAAATGCTGGACGACATGCACAAGCGCAAGATTGACATGGCCGATGGCATCTATGTCATCAACGTGGGCGGTTATATCGGCCAAAGTACGCGCAGTGAAATAGAATACGCCCGCAGCCATGGCAAGACCATTGAATATTTAGAGGAAGCATAGCCTATGGACACCCCGAAAATCTCCAAACTCCTCCGCCTGATGAAGCTACTCACCGGAAACGTGAGCCGCACCATCGACTCTCTAGCAAAGGAACTGGGCATCACGCCCAGGACGGTGTACCGCTACATCGACACCATCCGCGAGGCCGGCTTCGTGGTGAACAAACTCTACGGCAACGTGTACGCAATGGGAAAGGTAAGCCGAGGGCTCTCCGACTTCAACAAACTGATCTATTTCACCGAGGAGGAGGCGTATATTACCGCCAAACTCATCGAGGGAATCGACAATAACAATGTGCTGAAGCGGGACCTGCAGCGGAAACTGGCGAGCGTGTATGACAGCACCTCGATTGGCAACTATGTGGGTAATGTATCGGCCGCTGCCGTTGTGGAGGCGCTGGCGGAGGGCATCAAAAAGAAGAAGCAGTGCGTGCTGAAGGGGTATGCATCGGCCCATAGTAACGATGTTCGCGACCGGCTCGTGGAGCCCATCGAATTCACGGCCATCATGATTGACATCTGGGCTTACGATGTGGAGAATGGCGATTGCCGGGTGTTCAAGGTGGCCAGGGTTGCTGAGGTGGAGGTGCTTCCAGATGATTGGGCGTTTGCCGGCGAGCACAAGGTGATGCGGCCGGATGTGTTCCGGATGACGGGGAATCTTTCCGAGCGGATTGTGTTGTCTTTGAATACGCGGGCGAAGAGCCTGCTTCTGGAGGAGTTTCCGCTGGCGGAGAAGGATTTAAAGCGCGAGGATAACAAGTGGGCGCTGCGCACGACGATTCATTCCCTGGAGGGTGCCGGCCGGTTCGTGATAGGTCTTGCGGCAGACATCAAGATTATTGAGGGCAATGCATTAAAGAAATATATCCTAGGCTACAATAAGCGATATATTCAGAAGCTATTACGCTCTTTATGATTTGTCTGTAAAAAAGAGAAACCATATGCAGTAGTACGCGGTACGCAGACAAAAGCCTTAACTCCATCGTCTGCATCTGGTTCAGTGTAAAGTAGTGCTACTAATAAGTGGCTCTGCAACGAGCGATGCACTTAGCAACTCTACTATAACTACTGCAAATATAACTGCTCTTTCCGTGAAAAAAGAATTGCTGCAAGGCTTGCAGCGGTGGGATTATTGTGGCGAATTCGTTATTTTTGCATTCGGAGTAAAGACCTGATGTAGTAACCGGTAGCGCTATGTTTTTGTATTCCAGACTTTTTGGGAAGAGCCGAAAGGCACCTCGGTACGTTCTTTTTGTGAATAACGGGAATGCTGCCTTTTCAGATCATATCAACGAGAGGGCGGATGAGCTTAAGTCGGCCTTCGAGGATGAGGACTATGTATTCCTCTCGCTCGATGATGTTGAGGCATCGCTTGACCCTGAGATGATGCAGTATATGTTTCCGTGGCGGGAGCCGGACCTGTTCGGTGACCGTTTCTCATTGGTTATCAAGGGAAGATACGATGTGGGGGATGGTGCCGGGCTGCTTAGGATAAAAGGCAAGAAGACCAATTTCTATCCTATAGAAGGGACGGACGCCCTGGATGTGGATATTGCCATTGACAGGCTCCTGCGTCAGCTGATGACGGAGTCCGGCCCGTCGTTTAAGGATGCGATGCCTATGGCAGAGCCGCAAGAGCTGGGCAGTGCATCTGCGAGTAAGATGAAGCCCCGCCCGAGCGTAAAGTGTTGCAAAAGCAGTTCTCCCGTGAGCTTTGATAAGTTATGGGAGAGTGTTATAGAGGCGCAGCGTGAAGAGGATTCGCTGGAAAGCAATACCAAGAGGATACTAAGTGCGTGGGAGGCCTTTTCCAGCAAGTTCAATATCTCCATCGAGGAACTGGCGGGCCTCCTTGACGACAAACTCAAGGTCAGCCGATTGACCATAAGGCCTTCGGGTGCTATCCTGCTTGCCGATTATGACAACCGTGAGGTCCGGATGGACGATCTTACCAAGGCCCTGTATTTCTTATATCTTCTACATCCCGAGGGCATTAGGCAGAAGGATCTTATCGATTACAGGGATGAACTCCTGGAAATCTACCTGCGCATAACGCCCCGTGATGACCTTGAAGAGATTAAGGTGAGTGTGGACAACCTGCTGTTTGACGACAACAGGATCAATGTGAGCCTGTCGCGCATCAAGAAGACATTCCGTGACATTTTCGGAGACTGGGTTGCAAAGCATTATTACGTTGACGGGAGAGCAGGAGAAGCCCGGTCCGTAAAGCTGGACCGAGACCTCGTGATATGGGAGCACTGAAAGGTGCTCCTTATTTTTTGTCCTCTTCGAACAGGTGGTCCAGGGCTCCCGTATCCTGGCAGTAGTTGACTGCCGCCGCCATCTTGCGGGCCGCCGACTTGAACCGGACGGCTGTTTCCGACATTCCGTCGGGAGTGGCCTCGAAGTTCAGGGCGTTCTTGATGTTCAGCTCGCGCGCCACCTCGACGGCGTCCTGGTTCGCGCCTATGTAGGCAAGCACCCATCCTTTTGCGCGCAGGCGTGACACCAGCGCCTTGATAGTGTTGCCGGAGTACTCCCGTGAGGAGTTCTCGTAGCCGTCGGTGATCACCGTTGCCATAACTTTGTCTTCCGGGAGGATAACCGATTCGAGATGGTTGAGCGTAATGCCCATAGCATCGTACAGCGGGGTGCAGCCGCCGGGGCAGTAGTCCATGTCGGTAAAGTCTTCCACCGTCTGGATGGGCACCCTGTCCCTGCGTGTCTTGATGCCATCGGGGCCGTTGCCTTCGAATGTGACTATCGTTACATAATGCCGCTGGTCGGGGAATTCTTTCTGGTTTTTCCGTATGCCGCTGATGACCTCATTCATGCTCTGGATGGTAGGCCTGTAGATAGATGACATGCTTCCGCTCTCGTCGAGGATAATTACGTTGTAGATGTTCATGGCTCAATTTTTAATTGGTTTCTGAGAGCAAAATTATATCATCCGTCCGCGGATGCATAATAGCTGCAAGGCTTGCAATTATTTGTCTTATTTATTTATCATTTGGACCTTGGCACACACATACTACGTTACGAATACTTGAAAGGCGGAGCCGCGCCAGCCATAGGGTCAGCACCGGGAGCGGGAGGCTTAAGCTTACTTGGCTTAGGCCTCTTTTGTTTTGAGAAGTTGTTGGTGTATGCTGTGGTAATGTCTCATTCCGAGACTTTTTGCAAATCCTTGTTTATGTGGATTTATTTTCTTAACTTTAAGAAAAATATGCGCACCGAAAGCATGAGCGAATTTGATGAGTATATCCGGCATGGAGAACCGGGTAGGAGAGAGAAAGCTGCTGCTTGGCAGACGGCTATTGGCCTACAGGATGTAGATGGGCTAAAGCCGTCGGCATACTTGATTGATACCGCCAGGAAGCACATAGAGGGAGACATCACCATTGATGATGTCAAACAGATGCTGGACGCTTATTATAAGTCCAAAACTGCCAGAGCAGAAGCCGAGGACGAAAGAACGGAGGAAGCTGATAAGGTGTCGGCGCGTATAGAAGAGCTGCTTACGGAAAAATCCTTTTCATTCTCCCCGGAGTATTTGGCAAGAATTCATCGTCATTTGTTTCAGGGTGTATTCAAGTTCGCAGGGCGTTATCGCGATTATGATATCACCAAAAGGGAATGGGTCTTAGATGGCGATACGGTCTTGTATGCCAGCGCGTCAATGATTCAAGAAACATTGAACTATGACTTTTCTCAGGAGAGAAAGGTCAATTATGCTTCTCTTGATACGGCCAGGGCCGTAGAACAAATAGCCAAGTTTATTGCTGGCGTGTGGCAAATACATCCTTTCGGCGAAGGGAATACGCGTACGATTGCAGTGTTTACCATGAAGTATCTCCAATCGTTCGGATTTGAAGTAAAGAACGATATGTTTAAGGACCACTCCTGGTATTTCCGAAATGCTTTGGTACGAGCAAATTATAATAATTACCCAAAAGGGATCCATGCTACTGATGAATTTCTAATTCTTTTCTTCCGAAATCTAATTCTTAACGAGAGGAATGAACTAAAGAACCGCGATTTATCGGTTGGGGTAATTCAAAGTGCCAATCACCTTGATCCAAAGTGCCAAAATGACACTTTGGACTGCACTTTGGAAGAATTAGCCATTGTTAAGATTCTGAGAGAAAACGGTAAGGCTAAACAGGATGATATCGCCCGTCAAATTGGAAAATCTCTTCGGACTGTTAAAAGAATAATGGCCGGCTTGGTTGAAAAGAAAGTGATTGTCCGTGAAAATGGCAGACGAAATGGTGTCTGGGTCGTAAAGAAACACTAATACTAACACTAAGAATATGTCCACCATCGACCAAATAGTTGAGTTTAACCGCGAGTTTGTGGCTGGTAAGGGCTACGAGAGGCATTTGACCGACAAGTATCCGAGCAAGAAGCTGGCAGTGCTGAGTTGTATGGATACGCGTCTGTCCGTGCTCCTGCAGGAGGCTCTGGGATTGAAAAACGGGGACGCCAAGATTATCAAGAATGCGGGAGCCGTGATTCCGTCGCCCTGGGATTCCGCTATGCGGAGCCTGATTGTGGCGGTGTACGAGCTGGGTGTGACGGAGATTATGGTCGTTGCCCACACCACCTGCGGCGCCTGCCATATGAGTTTCGGTCATTTTAAAGAAGAAATGCTCCATCGGGGCATACCGGAGGCGGAACTGACCCGCACCGACGTTGACCTTGATGAGTGGCTGGAGGGCTTCCACGATACCGAGCGGTCGGTTCGAAATACCGTAGCAGCTGTGATGAATCACCCTCTTATGCCGTCGGACGTGACCGTGCGCGGCTTCATCATCGATTCGGCCACGGGAGAGCTTGCTGAGGTTGAATGAGAAGGATCTTCTGTTTCTTGCTTGCCAATTTGCTTGTGATCAGCAGTGTCGCTAAATCATATACATCCGACGTCGTTCGCATTGACACGCCGGGCGGGCGGATGAAGATGAAAGTCCTGCAGCCCAAAGATGCTTCTGGCCCTGCTCCCGGAATACTCTGGATACACGGCGGGGGATATGTAAACGGCGGCTTTTATATGCTCGGTATGTCCTGTGCTCCTATGCTTGTGGAGCGCTTCGGCGCTGTTGTGGTTTTTCCCGATTACAGACTCTCGTGGCAGGCCCGTTACCCGGCGGCCCTGGAAGACTGTTATGCGGCGCTGGAGTGGATGTATTCGAATGCCGACAAACTTGGAATCGACAAGTCAAGGATAGTGGTAGGGGGCGAGAGTGCCGGAGGCGGGCTCACGGCTGCGGTATGTTTGTACGCACGGGACAAAGGTGCTATCCCGGTAGCCCTGCAACTGCCGCTGTATCCTATGCTGGACAGTGAAGATACTCCTTCTTCGGCCGACAATCACGGCAGGATGTGGAACACCCGGCTTAATCACTGGGGCTGGAGGCAGTATCTGGGAGAAGCATACGGGACTGACACAGTGAGCAAGTACGCTTCGCCTGCGCGTGAGATAGACTATTCGGGCCTGCCGCCTTGCTATACTTTCGTTATGGATGGCGAGCCCTTCTATGACGAGACTCTCACTTATGTCCGTCATTTGCAGGAAGCCGGTGTAGATGCTTCCGTAGATGTGTACGAGGGTGATGTGCACGCCTTTGATATGGTCCAGCCCGGCCGTGACATAAGCAAGCAAGCCCGGAAAAAACTCTGCGAAGAGTTCTCCAGGCTCCTTAAGCTCTAAACCTTGCCGGCGGCTTTCTACAGAGCTGCAATCACGCCCTTACAGCAGGCCGTCCGCCCAGCTCTTTATGTCCTCTTTGGCGGCATTGTTGAGGGTTTTTCCCGCAATCCATTTGATCTCGGGGTATGCAGCCTTGAAGTCGGCATTGGCTTTGTCGAGGCTGCTGCCGCCGGAGGTAGCGAAGAAGATAACGGTCTTGCCATCAAAACCATATTCCTCAATGAACGAGTTGATGATGGTGGGGGCGGTGTACCACCAAACGGGGAAGCCGATGAAGATAACGTCGTAGCTGTCGGCGTCTTTGAGGTCTTTGACGAAGGCAGGGCGGGAGCCGGGATCCTGCATCTCCACGCTGCTGCGCGAGGTCTTGTCTCTCCAGTCGAGGTCGGCGTCGGTGTACTTGACCTCGGGTTTGATTTCGTAGAGAGTCGCTCCGGTAACCTCGGCAAGGTCCTTGGCCACTGCCTCGGTAGTTCCGGTGGCGGAAAAGTAGGCTACAAGTGTTTTCATTTCGTTGCTGTTTTGCCCGCAGGCAGAAAGAGAAAAGCTCGCTATGGCAATTGCCAGGAAGGAAAATAATCTATTCATTATTGTCTATGTTTACAATGTTGTACTTTCTGGATCCAAGGCCGATTTGTTCGGCATATTCGGTTATGTGAGTTCCGTGCTGACGGTTGATTCTTTGCTGCAGGGGCTTGGCATCGTCGTCGGAAGAATCGATGTGACCGAATACCAAATCCAGGCAGGCCTGGTCGAGGGCTACGGGGTCGGTCGATGCAAGAATACCCATATCCTTGACCTTTGGCGACGCGGGATTGCCGTCGCAGTCGCAGTCGACCGACATATTGTTCATCACGTTGATATAAACTATATCTTTGCCCTCCTGCTTGAAGTAATTGTGAACGGCCTGCGCGGCAGCGGCCATCGATTCCAGGAAGCCGTCCTGGTTGTCCGACATCCAGCGGGTGGTACTGCGTCCGGCCGAATGGATGTAAAGCTTGCCTTCCGACGATGCCACGCCTATGCTCTGGTTCTTGAGCACGCCGCCGAAGCCTCCCATCGCGTGCCCCTTGAAGTGGGCCAGGTTAATCATAAAGTCGTAGTTCTGGAGATGGTCTCCCACCCGGTCGAACTTGATCCACTTTGAATCGTTAACCGGAATGTCCATAGTGCCTTCGGAGTCCATAATGTCCACTTTGGCAATGTCGTTGAATCCACGTTCCTCTATGGCTTTGAGGTGTTTTTCGGTTGTGGCACGGTTGCCGCCGTATGCCGTGTTGCACTCTACCAGCGTGCCGTTCACCTGCTGCACCAAATTCTTGATGAATTCGGGGCGCAGATGGTGGCTTCTCGCCGACTCTCCGGTGGATATTTTGACGGCTACGCGCCCCTTAGCAGGCACGCCAAGCGTATCAAAGACCCTGACAAGACCCTCGGGGCTGATGTCGGCGGTGAAATAGACCGACGGCGCATCAGGATCGGGCGACGGAGTTGACGGTACAACTACCTCCGGGGTCTGCTGGTCGACCTGGGAAGTGTTTGGCTGCTCCTTGCACCGGGATGCGCAAAACAGTACCGAAAGGACCAGTAAAAAAGAGAATAATCTGGTGATTTTCATTGAGATTCTGAATTAACTGAGCAAATATAATAAACAATTTGAATCCTTTGCACAAACAAAAGGCTGTCCGCAATTGTTTGAGAATAAAATTGCACAGTATGTATAATAGGCTAGTTGCCAGCGCGAACCGGAGAGGATATGCAGGCAAACCGTCTTGTAGTTGAACTCGCCGATAATCCCGTTCCTTCCGCCAAGGAAGTCCAATGAGGTTTTCGTCCAGTCCAAGCTTGAGCAGACCTTGCTCCACGGATCACCTTTCCCCTTATACGGGGCGCGCATGGTGAGAAGGAGTTTCAAAGTAATACCATAAATCGTTTTCTCCCCACGCTTGACCTGGTATTCCGGGAAGTAGGAAAGAACCTCGTCATCCACTCCGCCAATCAACCCTTTGTCTATGGCAATGCGGGAATCATCTTGGCCACGGAAAAATGTGGATGCCAGGACCGGAAAACTAAGAGAACTCAAAGAGAAAAATAAGAGAACTTTTAGCGAAAAGCCGTAAGAGAAATACCCAATAACAGCCTCGTACACCATCCGGTGGCCGATTGACCCTTGAAAAAATAAGAGAACTTAGGGCGTAGGCGACGGAAAAATAAGAGAACACTGCCATCCTGTAAAAGGGTGGCGGCTTTTTTTTGTTAAAGATTTTCAAGATAACTGATGATGCCATCGACATGGAGGTCAACGAGGGCCTGCTGGCCTTCGGGGCTTAGGAGGAAGGCGCAGTCGGAGTGATTGTCCATGAAGAGGTTTTCGGTGAGGACGGCGGGGCAGCTGGTGTGGCGGAGGAGGGCGAAGCCGGCTTCCAGGTCGGGGTCGCCGTCGGTGTAGTCGGTGCGGAGGCGATGGCCGGGGAGGTGGACCTGGGCGGCGGTGTAGAGGGAGGTGGCGAGGGCATCGGCCCGGGTGTTGCCACGGGTGGTGTAGGCGCACCAGCCACGGGCGGAGAGCCAGCGGTCTCCACGGCCGGCGGCGTTGCAGTGGATGGAGATGAGGAGGACGTTGTCTTTGCCCAGCTGGCGGCACCACTTGTTCACGCGGCGGCAGCGCTCGGGCAGGGAGATGTCCCTTTCTTCCGGCACCAGGAGCGAGGCGTCCAGGCCCCGGGCCTGGAGGGCGGAGACAATGCGGCCGGCAAGGAGCCTGTTCTGGGCGTATTCCAGGAGACGACCGTCGGGGCTCCGCTTTCCCTTGGTGTCAAAGCCGTGGCCGTTGTCGATGAGGATCTTCATAGCTGATTGAGTGTTTAGGTTTCTGTATGTAAGTTACGAAAAATCAGGGAGAAAAGCAAGTTGCACGAGGTTTATTT
>JAGCCX010000014.1 GCA_017651465.1 Bacteroidales bacterium | reverse complement strand
GATGAAATACCTGAAGTGGCTCGGCATAGAGCCGGTAGTCACCGGGGACACCGTGAAATTCATCGACCACAAGGCTATGGCCGTCATCGATGCCAGCGCCCTTCCATCTTACGTCCGGGACAGGATTCTGAATGCTTCGGCCAAAGTGCAGACCCACATCACATTTCCCGCGATTGCCCGCGTCCTCTATCCCGTTGGACAACCACAGGGAGCATCCTGGAGTGGGAAGGTGGCTCCTACGAAAGAACAGTTGCAACAGAAATGGGATGAGGAAAGATCCGGGGCGATGGACGCAAATTTTGAAGATACAAGGTATGTGGAGAAGCTGAAATAGTGACAATGATTAGTAGCCTTTGGGCTATAATTGAGGACAAAATAACCTCTAACAACCTATTTGACGTGAACACACCATATTGGCTATTTCGCCAAAAATCGCTATATTTACCAAATTAAACACGAACGCTCGATATGTCGGCAATAAACGACCTTATAGAACAGATACCCAACCCGGAACTCCGCTTCAAGATTCGGCAAGAAGTTGACCGCATGAGCAAACAAAAGAAGTTCGGACTGGTGTTCGAAGAGCATCTTCCTGAATGCACCCCTCTTTATGACCATCCCGTCAAGAAGGGGTCAATCGTAGCTCGTAAAGCTGGAAAAGTCATTGACAATTTCGTTGTAAAAAGCATTGTCGACGGCATCTTTTCATACAACAGAAATTCGGACGATAATCCGTGGCAAATATACATTTATTCCGCAAGAAGAACCGCGAAACTCAATTCTCAGTGAGCCTTATATTATTTTTGCAGTTTCGCTGAGAATAATTACCTTTGTAGATCAATTTGTCAGCCATGCTCTGCGGAAACGTCCATATCCCGGCATCTGACGCGCTCTTCGGTTGGGGGGGGTGCGATAACAAGCTTATAATTAATAACTTACAACGCCACCACGCGAGCCCGCAAGGGTTTCGTGCGGCTTTTCGCGTGCCGCGCCCTGCCGCCAAATTGCAAAGCAATCTTTAAATCTCAATAAAAATGGAAACAAAACTCAAAGAATTCTATGATGCCCCGCAGGTCTCGGTGTTCGAGGTCAAGGCGGGAGGCGTGATATGCGCCAGCGTGACTCCCAGCAATCCCTTCGGAGACAATGAAGAACTTGATTGGTAAACCTTAAAAGCGAAAGAAGTATGAAAAAAATTTACACCATATTGCTTGCAGGCACCGCCCTTGTCGCGGCCGCATCCTGCGCCAAAATCAATGCTCCCCTGGCCGAGGACGCCGCAGTCAAGATCAACATCACCGTGGGCGATCTCGAACCCGGAACCAGAGCCGTCAAAACCGGCTGGACCACCGGGGACAAGATTAATATCTGGTTCGACGGAGCAAGTTCGGCTACACCCCACCTCATCATCTCCTATGACGGGACCCAATGGACCTCCGGGAGCATTGACTCTGCAGCGGAAGCGGCCCTCAAGACAGACGGCAGCGGAACATTCAAGTATCTCTATGAGGGCGGAAACGATATCTCTGCATATCAGATTATAGCTGACTATCTCTATTTTTTTCCGTCCGGGACGATAGGAACCAAAGATTACTTCGCTCCTGAGCTGCTTGTGTGTTCTCCCGACACGGATCCAACATATAGTTTTGACGGGAGTACCCTAAGTCTTAACCTTTCCGAATGGTGGTACATTACCAATGCTCAAGTTGTCGTGACCGGCCTTTCTGGCAACCCTGAAGACTGGTATCTTTCAGTTCATACCGGTAGTTCCGATTACTGGGATTCCATTCAGGTTTTTCTGAACGAGACCGGTACCCCTGGCTTCTCTTTTGGACACTCCAGCAGTGCTGCTCGTGCTACAAGGGGGGCAAGCAATGCTGACGGGGTTGCCTTTTATATGAGAATCGCCAACGCCAGTTATTATAATGTAGCATCCAACTCCTCCTCCGCAGACCATACTTTTACGCTGGGCAACGCCACTACGCAATATCAGTTCACAAAGGAAAGCACCCCCATCACTTCTGCTTTTGCTACTGATAATCCGTCTGCGACCAACCAAGAAAAACTTGGCCGGACCTTCACGGCTATCAAGATTCCCTTCACCAAGTTTGCAACTCCGTAGTCAAGGTGCAGACTTGTCAGAAACGCCATCCCGCCACCAGCTTTCGGGCCCGTGGCGGGATGGCTTTATCTGACGGCATCTTCTTTTCAGTTTCCTTTATAGTCCGTCCGTCCCTTTGAATTTGCACTGGGACTTCTTCTTGTAGTGGCATCGCCCGTCCACATGATAGAAGGTAAGGTCTCCAACAGAGCCCCAACAATCAGCGATCAATATGTATGGCTTGAAGCGCGGCATCCTTAATATCTTCACCTACTGCAAGGAAGCAGGACTTCCTGCTCCCGAATACGATTTTGTGACGCACTTCGTCTGCTTAACCATCCACTTCAAGAATCCGTTAGCTCCGTATATAACGGGTGAGGGCCGAAATGGAAGTCCTCGGACAATGTTAAGGAGGTCATTAGCAAAACCATACCATATTCTGAGGACACTTTGTTCAAAGGTTTTCCCGAGGATATTCACGAGCTTTATGAGAAGTTCCGTGATGTGATCCTTGCTCTTGATCCGGAGATTGTCACCAAGTTCACAAAACTTTATGCAGCGTTCAAAAAGAATGGCTCAAATGTTTGCGATCTGGAGCCATTCAAGGGGTCGCTATGCATATTCATAAATCTTGCTAAAGGCGAATTGAAAGATGGTCTCGGATTGGCAACAGACGTGTCTAAGATAGGTCATCACGGGAATGGTGATTATCGAATCCAGATCAAGGATGCCGAACAGTACGAATACATTCTTAGCTTAATCAAACAAGCCATCAAATAGGGCATTAGAAGGCACTGTAAAGTAGTAGCGTGAACGGAAAAACTGGGACCAAAAGTGGGACCAAAAAAGAAAACCCGCTGATTTTCAGCGGGTTCCTGTGGTGCTGGGAAGAATCGAACTGCCGACACAAGGATTTTCAGTCCTTTGCTCTACCATCTGAGCTACAGCACCATTATTCAAGTTGATTGCAAAGGTAGAAATATTTTGAGACTTTACAAATTATTTTTGATATTTTTGTATTCCGATGATGGAGGCGTGTTATATACAGGTGCTGGTTCCGCTCAGGCTTGAGTGGGTGCCGGTGTATCGTTGCCCGCGGCCTCTGCCGGAAGGAGCCTGGGTTACCGTTCCGCTTGGCCACGCGCGCTATAAGGGCGTGGTGTATAAGACAGGAGTAACACCGGAAGTTGACGATGCCCGTATCCAGGATGTGCTGGAGTTCAACGAAGGCCTGCCAGCCGTGAGCGGGGCCGAGTTGAAGTTCTGGGAGTTCTTGTCAGAGTATTATCTCTGTACCCTGGGCGAGGTGTTCAAGGCGGCAAGACCGGCCGGCAAGATCAATGGCGAGCAGAAGGCCGTGAACATTATGGAACGTCTCCGGCAGCGCCTCGCCGTGCGCGAAGAGGCCCTTACCCGCAAACACAAAGACTCCGTCCGCGAGCGTCTCGAAGCCGAGCGAGACAAAATAAAGGCCCAGATAGAGTCCCTTACCCGTATTCCCTCCGATACTCCTGCTCCTTTGAATGCAGGCAAGCCCACGCTGCTTTGCGGCCCGGACCGTACCGCAGAGTACATCAAGCTCTGCCGCGAAGCGCTTGAAAAGGGCTTCAACGCCCTGCTCCTCATCCCCGAG
Source organism: Bacteroidales bacterium (assembly GCA_017651465.1). Classification (GTDB taxonomy): domain Bacteria; phylum Bacteroidota; class Bacteroidia; order Bacteroidales; family UBA932; genus Cryptobacteroides. Next base: position 20,934 of record JAGCCX010000014.1, on the reverse strand, counting down.
ATTGTCGCGGGTGAGCAGTTGCAGGAGCGCTTTGAAGAAGAATTCAGCGGTCAGGTGCATTGCGTCAACTCGCACCTTAGCGATGTGAGGCGCCGCAAGATAGCCGAAGATGTACGCACGTTTGGTTCACAGATAGTTATAGGAACCCGCAGCTCGCTTTTCCTGCCCTTCAGCAGGCTGGGGCTCATAATAGTTGAGAACGAGCAGGATATGCTCTACAAGCAAACGGAACCCTCGCCCCGCTACAATGCTCGGGACGCTGCAGTTATGCTTGGGCGCATACACGGAGCCAAGGTTGTTCTGGGAAGCCCCTGGCCGTCGCTGGAATCGCTATACAATGCGTTGAGCGGCAAGTACTTGCAGTGTAACACCCAGGTACGGCCGGCGCCTGTGACGCTGGTGGACATAAGTGCCGAGCGCCGCAAAGGAGGTATGGTGGACCGTATCTCCCGCAAGCTGCTCGAAGCCGCCGCCCTGGTCAAGGGCCCCATTGCCCTTATCCGTGGCTGGGAAAAACCGGACGAGCTGACCCAGGAAGCCGCCCGTCTGCTGCCCGGCAGGCAGGTCGATATACTGACCCTGCAGCAGGCGCGCCTTTCCGACCTGAGGCCCTATGCCCTGGTGGCGGTGCTTCAGGCTGACGCCTTGTTCCCCGAAGGAGATTTCAGGGCCGACGAGCGTGCGGTACAGGCCCTCGCTATGCTTGAAGAACAATGCAGCGGCACCTTCCTCGTGCAGACCGCCAAGGCCGACCATCCGGTGTTCAGCGCCCCGGGAAGCATCGTGGAAAAACTGCTCCAGGAACGTAAGCAGTTCGGCCTGCCGCCTTATACTCGATTGATAGATACCGACTTCGGCGGGCATAAGGAGCGACTCAGCCTCCAGCCGGGCAGGAGCCTTGCCAAGCGTAAACAAGAATTATGGACCCGAGCCCTCGCCTTCGAAAAGAAGACCGGAGGCCGTGCCCGCGTAATAATAGACGTAGATCCAGTAGTATGAAAATCATCATTATCGGCGCAGGCCCCGGCGGTTACGAGACCGCGGCACTTGCATCTTCGCGCGGAATTGAAGTTGTGCTTATTTACGATGGCCCCCTGGGCGGCACCTGCCTTAACGAGGGGTGCATCCCTACCAAGGCGCTTTGCGCTATGAACGCCCCCGACCAGGAGCGCAAAAGGGGAGTGATAGAGCAGCTTCAGGCTGGCGTGGCCCAGCTGATGCGCAACAAGTTGATTACATTGGTGCAGGGGAAGGCTTCTCTTAAGGGCGGTTGCAGCGTTGAGGTCAACGGCCAGATTTACAGCGGCGATGCTCTTATCATAGCCACAGGTTCTGTAAGTGCATCACTGCCCATTCCCGGAGCCGAAAGCGCACTGGATTCCGCTGCAATGCTTAATCTGGATAGCGTACCGGAGCGCCTCTGCGTTATCGGTGGCGGGGTGATAGGGCTCGAGTTCGCCTCTATCTACCGTAAATTCGGCTCGGAAGTGACTGTTCTCGAATTCTGCCCCAATATTCTCCCGCGCTTTGACGTGGATCTGTCAAAGCGTCTCAAGGCTGCCTTGTCCAAACGGGGAATCAGCATCGAAACTTCTGCCCGCGTGACAGCCATCGAAGGAGGATCTGTCAGCTGGACCAAAAACGACAAAAGTTTTGTCACCGAGGCCGACTGCGTGCTAATGGCGGTGGGGCGCCGTCCCAACCTGACGTCTCTCAATCTTGACGAGGCGGGAATAGAATACACATCCCGCGGCATCAAGGTGGATGAAAATATGCAGACCAATATCCCGGGCGTCTATGCCATAGGCGATGTGACCGGCGGAATGATGCTTGCCCACGTGGCAACTGCTCACGGACGCAGGGCACTCAACCATATTTGCGGGCTGGCGGATGGGATCGACTTTTCGGTTGTGCCCGCTGCGGTATTTACCGTGCCCGAGGTCGCCTGTGTAGGAAAGACCGAAGAGGAATGCGCCGGAATAGAGATAATTGCCGGTAAGGCCAATTACCGCGCCAACGGAAAGGCCGTCGCCTCCGGCGAGGCTGACGGCTGGTGCAAGGTACTCTCCGACAAGGCCACGGGCCGTATTTTGGGAGTGCATATTCTGGGTGCGCATTCGTCGGACATCATCCACGAGGCGGCAGTGCTCGTGGCCCTGGGCGTCACAACAAAAAATGCGCGTGACATAATTCACGCGCATCCTACTTTGAGCGAAGTTCTGGCGGCGGCTATTGCAGCCTCTTGAGAATCTCTTCTGTCTGTGCCTCGAAGCCCGGCTTGCGCAGCAGGGCGAACATATTCTTCTTGTACGCTTCCACACCCGGCTGGTTGAAAGGATTGACTCCCAGCAGGTAAGCGCTCACGCCGCAGGCGGCCTCGAAGAAATAGAAGAGCTCGCCGATGCAGAACTCATCCACTCTCTCGACGCTGATTTCAATCTGGGGAACGCCGCCGTCGATGTGAGCCAGTTTGGTACCCAGGGCAGCCATTGCGTTGCAATGCTCCACGTGCTGGCCGGCCAGGTAGTTGAGCTGGTCGAGGTTCTGAGGGTCGGAGCCGATGACCACGCTGCGGTTGGACTTCTCGATGTTGACCACAGTCTCGAACATACAGCGGTCGCCGTCCTGGATGAACTGTCCTATTGAGTGCAGGTCGGTGGTGAAGTTGGCCGATGCAGGATAGATACCCTTGCCGTCCTTGCCCTCCGACTCGCCGAAGAGCTGCTTCCACCATTCTCCGAGGAACATCAGGCGGGGGTTGTAAGTAACCAGCACCTCCACCTTCTTATTGAGCTCGAAATACTGCAGATTGCGCATTGCGGCGTACTGAATGGCAGGGTTGTCCTCGCTGCGGACGCTCACCTGGGCCTTGGCCGCGGCGGCTCCGCGAAGCATTGCCCTGATGTCGTATCCGGCGCAGCAGATGGGCAGCAGGCCGACGGGGGAGAGCACCGAGAAACGGCCTCCCACATTGTCGGGAACTATGAAGCTGCGGTATCCTTCCTGGGTGGAGAGAGTCTTGAGAGCTCCCTTGACCGCGTCGGTAACGGCCACTATGCGCTCGGCTGCTTCTTTCTTGCCGTAGCGCTCCTCGATGTGCTCCTTGACCACCCTGAATGCTACTGCGGGTTCGGTGGTGGTTCCAGACTTGGATATGACTATGCAGGCCACGTTGCTCACCTGGGCCAGGTCCATCAATTCAGCAAGATACTCTTCGGAGAGATTGCTACCGGCGAATACCACTCTGGGGCTGTCTTTCTTGGGCAGGAACTGGTGGTTGAGAGCCTCCACGGCGCAACGGGCGCCAAGGTACGAACCGCCGATACCGATCACAATCACCAGATCTACACCTAGCTCCTTCCAGTCGTCACGAACTGCTTCGAAGTCTTTGATAAGCTCCTCCGGAGTGCCGTCGGGCAGGGTTTTCCAGCCGAGGAAATCGTTACCTGCACCGGTCTCCTTGTCGAGAACGTCGTATGCGGCCAGGGCCTTTTGAACATATTTCTGATAATCGGCGTCCTTGACGAAGGATGCGCATCCATTTAAATTAACTTTTAACATAGGGTCTATTTTTTTTTATATTCAATGCTGAGGAGCTCCCTGACGAGCAGGGGTTCGTTGGTGGTGATGGCATCAACGCCGATTTCAATCATCTTTTTGATGTCTTCTTCTTTGTTGACGGTCCAGGCGTTGACGGACATCCCCAGGGAATGAGCCTTCTGAACCCACTCGGGATGAGCCTTGAACATCTTGTAGTGGTAGTCAACGCCATTGATGCCCTTGGCGGCATAGATGGCCGGGTCCTCGTCGAGGATGGGGTCGGCGGAGAGGAACTGGTTGACGAACTGGGGATGCTCGGCGGCGATCTTCTCGCAGATGAACTTGCTGAAGCTGATGAACAGCACGCGCTCGGGAGTGTAAAGATTGTGCTCCTTGAGCTGGGCTATGGTCTTTTCGACCATCAGGGCCTCACGCTCGGGGGAGGCTTGCTTCTTGAACTCTATGACCAGCTTGGTGGTGGTGCATTTTTCGGTTTGAGTAAGATACTCGTCAAGGGTAGGACGGCGCTCTCCGTTGGGGAGCAGGTCGTTGGCGAAATCGGCAAAATTGTGGGTCCTGATGAGCTTGCCTTCGATGTCGTTGTTGTGATTGACAATGACCACGTCGTCGGCGGTGAGATGAACGTCACATTCGCTGCCCCACAGGCCCGCGTCCTGAGCCGCCTTGAGCGAAGCTATGGAGTTTTCGCTGAATCCGGCCGCTTCCGAATTCCAGAAACCGCGGTGCGCGACTATGGCAATTTTGCCTCCCTGATCGACGGAAGGGAATGCAGGGTTGGCGGAAGAAAGTTTTTTTGCAGGTGAACAAGATGCTGCCGCAAGCAGAATCGCAGCTATTGCAGAAAATCTTAAAAAATGGTTCATTGCATTTGAGCTTTAGTCCTACAAAAATACCAAAAAAGAATTATATTTGCGAAAGACAATTATGAAAAAGTATATTCTTGCACTTGATCAAGGAACAAGTAGTTCCCGTGCCATCATTTTTGATCACGACGGCACTCCCGTAGCCGTAAGCCAGAAGGAATTTACCCAGTACTTCCCCCGTCCCGGCTGGGTGGAACACGACCCCGAAGAGATTTGGGAGAGCGAATCCGGCGTTATGCTTGACGTGTTGTCCAAATGCAGCATCGACGCATCCGATATCGCCGCCATCGGCATTACCAACCAGCGTGAGACCACCATCGTGTGGGACGCCGAGACGGGTAATCCGGTGTACAATGCCATAGTGTGGCAGGACCGCCGTACCTCGGAGTACTGTGATTCGCTCAAGGCCCTGGGCCTCACCGAAAAGATCCAGGACAAGACCGGCCTGCTCATCGACGCATATTTCAGCGGCACCAAAATCCGCTGGATACTGGAGAATGTAGAGGACGCCAGAGACCTTGCCCGTCAGGGCCGTCTGCGTTTCGGCACCGTCGACAGCTGGCTTATCTGGAAGCTCACCGGAGGCGCCGTGCATTGCACCGATGTGACCAACGCTTCGCGTACGATGCTCTTCAATATCCACACCCTCCATTGGGATGAGGAACTGCTCGACCTTCTGGGCATCCCTGCTTCGATGATGCCACAGGTGCGCTCCTGCAGCGAGGTTTACGGCAGCTGCGAACTGCTTGGCGGAGTGCCTGTCGCAGGTGCCGCCGGCGACCAGCAGTCAGCCCTCTTCGGCCAGATGTGCACCGAGCCCGGCGACATCAAGAATACCTACGGCACCGGTTGCTTCCTGCTGATGAACAGCGGCTCCAAGGCTATCAAGTCGCAGAACAAGCTTCTCACCACCATCGCCTGGAAGATAGGGGACAGGGTCGATTATGCTCTCGAGGGCAGCGTGTTCGTGGCCGGATCGATAGTGCAGTGGCTGCGCGACGGTCTGGGAATAGTCAAGCAGTCTTCTGAAATAGAGGCCCTTGCCAGCCAGGTTCCGGACAATGGCGGAGTGTATCTCGTGCCTGCCCTTACCGGCCTCGGCGCTCCTTATTGGGATCCGTACGCCAAGGGCACCATAACCGGTATCACCCGAGGCACCACCGCCGCACACATCGCCCGCGCAGCACTTGAAGGAATAGCCTTCGAGACTATGGACGTGGTAGATGCAATGCGCAAGGATGCCGGTATTTCGATACGTTCCCTTAAGGTCGATGGCGGAGCATCGCGCAACAATCTTATGATGCAGTTCCAGGCCGATATCCTCGGCACCGATGTGGTGCGTCCCGTGGTTACCGAAACCACCGCCCTGGGCGCCGCCTATCTCGCCGGCCTGGCTGTCGGATTCTGGACATCGCTCGACTCGCTCAAGGCCCAGTGGAAGGCGGAACGCTGCTTCGCGCCTGCCGCCGCCCCGGGCACCGTGGCCGATGCCGTGGCCGGGTGGAAAGATGCTGTAAACCGAACACTAGTCAAATGAATAACCAATGGAACTACTGACCAAATGTCTTTTTGAACTTGTCGGCACGTTTGTGCTGATCCTTTTGGGCGACGGAGTAGTCGCCTGTACAACATTGAATAAATCCAAAGGCTTTGGAGGCGGATGGGTGGTCATAACCCTCGGATGGGGCCTCGCCGTTATGTGCGGCGTGTTCATCGCCGGGCCTTATTCCGGCGCTCATCTCAATCCGGCCGTGACCCTGGGCCTTGCCGCGGCAGGAAAGTTTGCCTGGAGCGGAGTGCTGCCTTACATAGTCGCCCAGATGCTGGGCGGTTTCCTCGGCGCCGTTGCCGTGTATCTGTTCTATAAAGATCATTTCGACGCCACCGAAGAGGGCGATACCAAACTGGGCGTATTCTGCACTATGCCTGCAGTCCGCCGCGAGGGTCGCAATTTCTTCTGCGAGGCTCTTGCAACCTGGCTGCTTGTGTTTGTGATCCTGGTGTTCTCGACCGCGGAAAATACTCCGGTAGTGGGGATGGGAAGCCTCGGAGCCATTCCTGTGACCTGCCTGATTATGGCCATCGGTATGTCGCTCGGCGGCGCCACCGGTTATGCCATCAACCCCGCCAGGGACCTTGCTCCCCGTATCGCACACGCTATCCTTCCTATAAAAGGAAAGAGAGACAGCGGCTGGGGCTACAGCTGGGTTCCCGTGTTGGGACCTATGCTTGGCGGCGCAGTCGCTGCACTCTGCTTTGTGCTTATGTATTAAGCAGTTAGAATTGAATTTTTACACCTGCGCTCGGGTACACGTGGAATCCACGGCACCCGAGCCAGTTGTATGATAGGGCTACTTCTCCGCCTACGCTAAGGTTTCCGGCGCCGAAAAACTGTCCGACTGCGTACCAAAGCTGAGGCTGTGCCACAACGCTGAAGTATTGTTTGCCTCCGGCAAGAGGCTTGGGGTCGCCCCACCAGTAGTTGATGTTCTCGCCCCATCCTTTGACGGTACCGCGGAACACAAGGCCACTGGCGCCAAACAAGTCGTACATACGCCAGAGTACGGTGAGCTGCACGGGCACGGTGCTCGAAGCGTTGCCGCTGAAGGTCTTGTAGAGCACGGAGAAGCGGAGTATGTCTTTTCGGAGAGGCAGGGTGTAGGAAAGGCCGAAGAGGGCGTTGAAGTTGTCCATATTGACCCTGCCGTTGAATTCTGCCTGCAGGCTGAAATCTTTAAGTACTGGTACCTGGTGCCAGAAATTGAAATTCCTGGCATACTCAAGCCAGGCTCCGCTCAGGCTCACAGGCTGGGCCTTGAGGCCGAAACCGGCAGAAAGGTAATTGTCGCCCCAATTGTCAACGGACCAGTTCTCCACCACCGCCGAAGCCACCTGACCGTTGGATACGAAGTTGTATTCGGCACGCAGGTCGGTCTGTGCCAAAGCGGCGAAGCTGGTTGCAAATACCAGCAGAAGTGAAAAAATACCTTTCAGGGCTTTATTCCCACTCGATAGTCGCTGAGGGTTTAGAGGAAATATCATATACTACGCGGTTGACACCCTTGACGCGGGTGATGATTTCGTTCTGGACCTTGTCCAGCAGCTCCCAGGGGAGATGTACAATCTGCGCGGTAACTGCGTCGATGCTGTTGACGGCACGCAGGGCTATAACGTTATCGTAAGTGCGGCAGCCGTCTTTCACACCCGTGGTCTTGACGGGGACGAAAATTGCTGCTGCCTGCCATACTTTGTCGTAGAGGCCCGCTTCGTGCAGGGCGTCGATCCATATTTTATCGGCTTCCTGAAGGATGGCAATCTTCTCGGGGGTCAACTCGCCAAGGCACCTGACACCGAGTCCGGGACCCGGGAAAGGATGGCGGCCAAGTATGTAAGAGTCGAGCCCCAGTTCGGCGCCTACCTCGCGGACCTCGTATTTGTACAAATACTTAAGAGGCTCTACCAGACCGAATTTCAGATCTTCGGGAAGGCCGCCCACATTGTGATGGCTCTTGATCGTGCCCTTGGCGGAGTGAGACTCGGCAATGTCGGGCCAGATAGTGCCCTGGGCAAGCCATTTGGCGTCGGATACTTTGCGGGCTTCCTCGGCAAACACGTCGATGAAAGTCTTGCCGATGGCCTTGCGCTTGAGTTCGGGATCGGTGATGCCGGCGCAGGCTGCGAAGAACCTGTCGGCAGCGCGTACTCCCTTAACATTCAATCCTTTGTCTTTGTAGTACTCGAGCACGTCTTTAAATTCATTCTTGCGCAGAAGACCGTGGTCTACGAAAATGCACTGAAGCTTGTCCCCGATGGCGCGGTGGATGAGCATCGCGGTAACAGTGGAATCAACACCTCCGGAGAGGCCGAGAATTACTACATCTTCTCCGACCTGCTCCTTGATCTCTTTGATCTGGGCTTCAACGAAAGCCTTGGGATCGATTTTTTGTCCGTTGTACATATTATTATTCTCCTCTGGAGTAATTAGGCGTCTCTATGGTTATGGTCACGTCGTGAGGGTGACTTTCGGTCATACCGCTTGCAGTTACGCGGGTGAAGCGGGCGTTCTTAAGCGCCGCCAGGTCCTTGGCTCCGCAGTATCCCATACCGGAGCGCAGGCCGCCGATGAGCTGGTAAACGGTTTCTTCGAGCGTTCCCTTGTAAGGTACCCGGCCGACTATGCCCTCCGGCACAAGCTTCTTGCTTTCCGTCTCCTTGTCCTGGAAGTAGCGGTCTTTGGAGCCGGCGTTCATTGCGTCGATGCTTCCCATTCCGCGGTAAGACTTGAACTTGCGCCCGTTGTAGATGATGGTCTCGCCGGGGGCCTCCTCCGTGCCTGCGAACATCGATCCGCACATCACGCAGTCGCCGCCTGCGGCAAGCGCCTTGACAATGTCGCCCGAGTAGCGAAGTCCGCCGTCGGCTATTACGGGGATGCCGCTGCCCTTGACGGCGTTGGCTACTTCCCAGATGGCCGACAGCTGGGGAACTCCCACGCCCGCTACGATACGGGTGGTACAGATGGAACCGGGGCCGATTCCCACTTTGATGCCGTCTGCTCCGGCCTCGGCAAGTGCCCTGCCTGCATCGGCCGTGGCAATGTTGCCCACCACCACGTCGAGGTTAGGGAATGCCGCTTTGATGCGGCGGAGCTGGTCAATGACTCCTTTGCTGTGGCCGTGAGCCGAATCGATGACCACGGCGTCGACACCCTCGGATACAAGGGCGGCGGTACGGTCCAGGGCGTCGGGAGTGACTCCCACTCCTGCGGCTACCCGCAGACGTCCGAGAAAGTCTTTGCAGGCGTTGGGGTGGAGTTTTTCGGTGAGTATGTCCTTATAGGTGATGAGGCCCACGATGCGGCCTTCTTTATCGACCACCGGAAGCTTTTCGACCTTATGCTTCTGGAGTACCTCCTTGACGTGCGCCCTGTCGGTGTGGCCCTCGAGCAAAGTGACCAGGTTACGGGAAGTCATAACCTCCTTGATAAGGACGTCCATATCTTCCTGGAAACGCACGTCGCGATTGGTCACGATTCCGGTCAGGCGGCCGTCTTCGCCCACCACGGGAATACCTCCGATGTGGTTGGTGTGCATCATCCTGAGGGCGTCGCCCACCGTCTGGTCTTCGTGGATGGTGAGAGGATCGCAGATCATTCCGCTCTCGGCTCTCTTGACCTTGCGCACTTCGGCGGCCTGGTCGGCGGCGGACATATTCTTGTGGATGACTCCGATGCCGCCCTCGCGGGCCAGGGCAATGGCCATCGTGGCTTCCGTCACGGTGTCCATCGCAGCGGATACGATGGGGATGTTGAGGGTGATGTTCTTTGAAAACCTGGTGTGTAGATCTACCTCGCGGGGGAGTACTTCAGAGTATGCGGGGACCAGCAGCACATCGTCGAACGTGAGTCCTTCAAGTGCGATTTTTTCATCTGTAAATGACATAGCGGTATAGGGTGTTATCGGATCAGTCCGGTTGTTTGGTTCCAGGCCAGAGTCTTATAGTAATTGTTGAGCTCCGTGTTGTCAGGAATGGGGAAGTAAACGCTCAGGCCGCATACCGTCTCCAGCTTCAGGTCGAAGAACTTGTCGGTGGCGGCTTTGTATGTGACGCAGTCGTCGAGCGCCTTGTCGAGCCGCTGCAGTTCCTCCTGCGTAGCGCCGGCTTCTACGAGCAGGTCCCTCAGGTCGAAGAACCAATGGTATTCGTTGTAAAAGTATGGTTGCACCTGCGAGCGGGGGGCGTTGTCGAACTCGTCGCGATGCACGGAGACAATGTCGCGGAAGCAGTCGGCGAGGGGGTCCAGCTTACGGCAATCGACAACGGTCACGGTGGCGGAGCGTAACAGCCCGCTCTGCGCATCGTACATTTCATAAAACTCCCGGGCGATGCCCAGTATGTCGGGCTCCACGGTGTTGAGGAGCTTGGGAGGCATAGTGGTATAGGGCATACCGGATGCAAGAATCTCGGTGGGCGAGAACAGCAGGATGTCACACTTGTCCTTGATCTCGTAGGCCACCTCTACGCATCCCATAAGGCAGGCATCCATAATGAAGAAGTCCAGATGCATAGGGATGGCATCGGGCAGATCAATGATGTCGATTCCGGAGCCATCCACGTTTTCGGTGCCGAGCTCACGTGTCAGGGGATATTCTTTACGGGGTGCACCCACGCTCCAGATGGAGTTGCTCTTCTCTTCGTATCCCGGCGGGATCCAGCCCTTGGCGTGTGAGGAGAATATCATTCCGTAGCTGCTGGCGGGGAAGTTGTCCTTGACGTCGGTGAGCACTTTGCGCATCACTTCGGCAGAAGAGCTGACGTCGGTGTCAGGGTAAACTATCAGGGTGTCGCGGCATACGGAACCGTCGGGACCCTTATACGCCCTGAACAGCACAGGATGGGTGGGGTCGTATTTGCCGTAGCGTGCGGGCATATGGGAATACACCAGGAACACGTCGCTGTTGCCCACGTACGGAAGCCCGCCGGCGCAGAATTCGTCGATATCGGCGCTGATGGAACTGGAAAGATTGCTGAAAGCCGCGGCGTAGAACAGCACCACCCGGCGATTGGGCAGGTGGTCCGCCTCCTGCCTTGAACAGGAGAAGAGCAAAACCGCGCAGATCAGTGCGCACAGAATTCTAACCGGCGACTTACACATATAATTGGCAAATATAATAAAAAAATGTTAAATTTGTATGTGGACCGCTTTTCATACCATCTGGCTGTAGAACGTCAGCTATCGCCCAATACCGTAGCGTCTTATGGCGCGGAGGCGGCTTCTTTTCAGAGCTTTCTGGAGGGCGTTTCAGCTGCGGAGTGCTCTTCGGACGACGTGGCTGCTTATCTGCAGAAGCGCGCCGAGGGGCTTTCCAAGCGCAGTCAGGCCCACGTGCTGAGCGCCCTCAGGTCTTTCTTCGACTATCTTATCCTGGAGGGTGAGCGTAAAGATAATCCTTGTGATAAACTGGATGCTCCCAAGCTGGGCAGGTATCTTCCGCAAGTGCTTTCGGTTGAAGAAGTTACCTCAATCCTTGATGCCGTTCCCCTGTCCAAGGCCTCCGATATCCGCGACAAGGCTATCCTTGAAGTCCTGTACGGCTGCGGCCTGCGGGTGTCGGAAGTGTGCGGCCTTCGCATCTCCCACATCTATTCCGACAGGGCCTTTATAAGGGTTATAGGCAAGGGCGATAAAGAGAGGCTCGTGCCCATAGGAGCCCCGGCGCTGGATGCCATTTCGGCCTGGCTGGATGTGCGCCCCGAGCCTTCAAGCCCCTCTGCCGAGGACCTGCTCTTCCTGAATATGCGCGGAGGAGCGCTCAGCCGGGTGTCGGTATTCAATATGGTAAAGCAGCGGGCTATGCTGGCAGGAGTCCGCAAAGACATTTCTCCTCACACCTTCCGCCATTCGTTCGCCACGCACCTGGTGGAGAACGGGGCTGACCTCAGGATAGTACAGGAGATGCTTGGCCACGAGAGTATCCTGACCACCGAAATTTATACCCACATTGACTCGCAGACCTGGCAGAAGGCCGTGCTGGACCACCATCCGAGGCGCTAGGCCTTGGCCGCCTCTTCTGCCATAGCTTTGTTGTAGCACTCGCGGCAGAGGGGCTCGTAGATGTCTTTTTCTCCCAGAACCACAAGGTCTTTGCTCTTGCTCAGACGGTGGGAGTGGTTGGCGAGGTTGCCGCATTTGACGCAGATGGCGTGAACCTTCTGGACGTCTTCGGCTACTGCCATAAGCATAGGCATAGGTCCGAAAGGCTTGCCCAGGTAGTCGGTGTCAAGCCCGGCCACAATGACCCTTACTCCGCGCTCGGCCAGGGTCTGGCAAACGTCAACCAGGTTGGCGCCGAAGAACTGCGCCTCGTCAACGCCCACAACTTCCACGTCGGGAGCTATCTTGAGCATATCGGCCGCATCGGAGATAGGCTTGGACGAGATCTTGTGGAAGTCGTGCGACACCACCTCTACGTCGGAATAGCGGTTGTCGATGGCAGGCTTGAAAATGGCTATTTTCTGGTTGGCAAACTGGGCGCGGCGAAGGCGCCTGATGAGTTCTTCGGTCTTGCCGGAGAACATCGAACCGCAAACTACTTCAATGCAGCCCGATTTTTTGTGGTTCTCTGAAAACATTTGCGTAACTTTGTGCAGACAAATATAATAAAAACTTGCGATATGCCGAGCGGAATTCTATACATTGTACCGACTCCCGTCGGAAACCTGGAAGACATCACCCTGAGGGCGCTTTCGGTGCTCAAGGAGGCGGATATCATTCTGGCGGAGGATACCCGCACCAGCGGCGTACTGCTGCAGCATTACGGCATAAAGGGCAAGTTGATGGCGCATCACAAATTTAACGAGCATCAGACTGCGGGCTTGGTCAAGGAGAAGCTTATGCAGGGCCTGAAAGTGGCCCTGGTGAGCGACGCCGGCACTCCCGGTATCTCCGATCCGGGCTTCCTGCTCGCACGCGAGTGCGCCAGGGAGGGTATCGAAGTGCAGACTCTCCCGGGTCCTACCGCCTGCATACCCGCAATAGTGAGTTCGGGACTTCCTTGCGACCGCTTTTGCTTCGAGGGCTTCCTGCCGCTCAAGAAGGGCCGCAAAACCTTACTTGAAACACTTACCAAAGAAACTCGAACTATGATATTTTACGAATCGCCAAGGCGTCTTGTGGGGACGCTGGAGCAGTTTGAGCAAGCTTTCGGGCCGGAGCGTGAGTGCTCTGTCGCCCGCGAAATCTCAAAACTGCACGAAGAGCACTGCCGGGGAAGCATCTCGGAGGTGCTGGAGCATTTCAGGGCCGTGGAGCCCAAGGGAGAAATTGTGATCGTGGTGGCAGGCCTGCCGCAGGAGTCGCATCGGGAACATCGTAACAAGTACAGGATGGAGGGGAAGGACGATGGAGAAGAAGCATCTGGAAGGTAAGCCGCCAGTATCGGTGTTCAAAGTGGGCGGAATCGCCCTGGCTTTCCTAATAATCGGTTATCAGTCCGCCCTTTTCGTGCATAGGGCGGCTTCGCTCTGGGTGACCTCGCGCCGGGATGCCCCCGATACGGTTTATGTGGTTGACCCTGCTCTGGCCGCCCGTCTGACCGCTCTGCAGGAGATTGACACTCCTCAGGACGGCGGCCCTGTAACCGTGCGCCGCAATGCCTCCCACGCTCCTGTCGTGCAGCAAGTCAGGCGCAGCACCAGGCGTGTGGAGAGCTTCCGCTTCAATCCCAATACCGTGAGCGGGGAAGACCTTGAGCGTCTGGGATTTACGGAAAAGCAGGCCCAGGCCATATTGAACTACAGGGCCAAAGGAGGAAGGTTCCGCAGAAAGTCCGACTTTGCCAAATCCTTCGTGGTGTCGGACTCGGTGTACAAACGTCTGGAGCCGTACATAAACATTCCGCGGGTGGATATCAACCGCGCCGATTCGGCCGCTTTCGACGACTTGCCGGGAATCGGCCCGTACTTCGCCTCCAGGATGGTAGAGTACCGGACGCGCCTCGGGGGGTATTCTTACAAAGAGCAACTGATGGACATTCATAATTTCGACTCGCTGCGCTTCAATGGCCTGGCGGACCTTATAGTGTGTTCGCCTCCCTCTAAGCCGTTCCGCCTTTGGAGCCTGCCGGAAGACAGCCTGAGGCTGCACCCCTACATCAGGAGCCGTCAGGCGGCACATTCGATAGTTCTTTACCGCAACAATACACCCCGCTCGGAGTGGTCGGTGCAGGCCATAGCGGACGCGTTCATACTTCCGCCTGAAGACGCGGCCCGGCTTGCGCGATGCATTATTGCTGAACCTTAGGAGTTTGTGAAAAAATATGTATATTTGGCAGTATGAATAGTCATCTCAAGCGCTTCTTCCTGTCTTTGGTCAGCCTGTCCAATTATGTCGATCTGGACGGAGCCAACGCATCTATACGCAAAAACATCTATTTCCGCGGCCCCAATGTTTTCATTCTTGCCTGCGCTATCATCATAGCATCGGTAGGCTTGAATGTCAATTCCATTCCGGTCATTATCGGAGCTATGTTGATTTCGCCTGTGATGGGACCCATCCTTGGCTTCGGCTTCAGCCTTGGCGTGCAGGATTTCCACCTCTTGAGAGATTCTTTGCGCAACTATGCTATAATGGTGATTATCAGTATTATGGCATCGGCCCTGTACTACCTTCTCAGCCCTCTGAATATGGAGCATCCTACGGAGTTGCTGGCCAGGACCAACCCCACCATATATGACGTGCTCATAGCCCTGTTCGGCGGTTTTGCCGGAATACTGGAGATCTCACGGAGCGAGAAGGGTACCGTGTTGTCGGGAGTGGCCATAGCCACCGCCCTTATGCCGCCGCTGTGTACCGTGGGTTACGGCCTCTCGATCCTTAACTGGAGCTATGTGCTCGGGGCATTCTACCTGTTCCTTATCAACAGCATCTTCATTGCGCTCGCCACCTTCGTTATGGTCAAGTACCTTAAGTTCCCGGTGCTTAAAGACTCGCAGGATACGCGCAAACGCCTGCCCGGCTGGGCTCTGGCGCTGATTCTGGTAATCATTATCGTGCCCAGCGTATTCTCGGCGGTGCGTATGGTCAAGGAAAGCAACCTGAGGCGCTATGCCGCCGAACTGGTGTCGTCCAACAAAACTCTCGGACGCGGTTTCATATATGATTATAAAGTAGATATGAGCTCATCGCCTGCCAAGATAGAGCTGTTTATGGCCGGCGAGAAGATGGGCGAGTCCGACAAGGAGAAACTCTATTCCGAGGCCGAGCGCTACGGCATCACCCGCAGCCAGATTGTTTTCCGCGAAGATGCGGTAACGGTGCGGGAAGATGATTCCCAGAAAGAACTGATCCAAAGTATCCTCGATCATTCCGACCGCCGGCAGGAGAAAATGAATGCCGACATCAAGGCGCTTCAAGATTCCATTGCCGTTCTTAACCGCCAGCTGGAGCAATATCGTAAAGCTGCTACAGAACAGCACCCAGAGTGAATTCCAGATAATCGGCCCGGTTGAATTTATGGGCCCTGAGAGCTATGCCTGCAAAACAAGAAGGCAGGAAGGGGGGATAGTAGCGCAAGTGAACTTTTTGGTAGAAGGGCCCCCGGTTCTCGTGTATGCCCACCTTCCGGTACAGATAAACCCCGAAGCCGCCACCCAGCGCCCAGGAGCCGAAATACAAGTCTTGTACGAAGCCAATCCCCGGAGAGAGGGGAGAGTACTCGGCGTCTTTGGCCCTTGTGCCGTACATTGCGGCATCGCTGCGACGAAGCGCTTCCATATTGCCCAGATAATGCAGTTCCAGCTGCAATCCGCTCGAGGTGCGTTGGCAATAGCGCCATATAACTTCAGCGCCCACGCTGCCCTTGAACCAGGGCGTGTAATAGTCGGGCCTCTCCTGCACCGGAAGAAGCTGGTCGGCTTCCCACTCAGCCATACATCTGTGAATGCCTCCGGAGGCAAACAGGGCAAAGCGGAGCTTGCGGTTAAGCGGCGAAGCGTCTTTTATCTGCTGCCCCGGTTTGACAGTGTTGTTGCCGAATGAATAACTGCTTGTAAATGAGTAGCATACCGCATTGACTCCCCGGTTGGGTATGGTGAGCCTGCAGGCTGAATTGTGCTTGAAGCCCACCTCGGCTCCAATCGACCATTGCGGTGTTATGTCGGCAAGAATATAAATCCCGGCTTTGATGTGAAAAGTGAACGGGCCTCCGTAGAGCACGTTGAGGGGATTGTCCGTCTTGTGGTAAGGCTTTGTCATAAGAGCCCCTCCGAATTGAAGGTCGTAACCGCTTCGGACGGGACCGAGAGTAAGAACGTCGCGCACGAAAGTCCCGTAAAGAGCGAACGAATCGCCGATGCTGCTGCCTTCCATACAATCAAGGGAGCCAAGATTGGTGTACGAAAAACCTAAGCCGACGCGTGGATTGTGATACATATCTGCGGCGGGGGTGCCGGAGGCCTTCCAGAGAATGCCTGCGTCAAAAGAGTTGCAGCCGCGTGAGCCGTTCACCAGACCCGTGACGTACTTGGTGTTGGTGAGAACGTTGCGCCCCGCGCTGAAATACACTTCCTGCGCTCCTGCACAGAGGGGTGCGAGCAGCAAGGCAAAGGTGGCAGATATCAGAAGTGCTCTTTTCATCAGCGTGTAAAATTAGCAATAAAAAGCGAAACAAATAAGCGTTTTGCCCGGCCCTTTTTGTGCTAAAGCCGGAAAAAAAATTATATTTGCATTATGGTTCAGACAAATACAGCGTTACTCGACCCCCATTCAGAATCCTTGTTAAGCCAGTACCGTTCGCTTCTTCCGGTTTTCATACAGACCAGCGAAGTGGCCACCTCACTGTTGAAGTCCAACTTTGCCTCTTCCGGACTTATAGTAGCGGCCCTGGAGCACAGGGTAAAGACGGAGGATTCGCTCCGAGGAAAACTTGCCCTCAAAGGGAATAAGTACAACAGTATTTACGACATAACCGATGTGGTGGGCTTGCGCGTCATTACTTTCTATATCGATGACGTCGACAAAGTTGCGTCTCTTCTGGAGCGGTATTTCGAAATAGACTGGGAGAATTCGGTGGACAAGCGCAAACTGCACGAGATAGACAGCTTCGGCTATCTTTCACTGCATTGTATCTGCCGCATTCCCGAGCATCTGTATTCCGATCCCGAAAAACCGGAGATTAACAAGATCCGTTTCGAAGTGCAGATGCGTACAGTCCTCCAGCACGCCTGGGCTAATATGAACCACGATACGGGCTATAAGAGCGGGGTGGAAATTCCCAAAGTTTACCTCCGCAACCTTAGCCGTCTGGCGGGAATACTGGAGCTCGTGGACGACGAGTTCAGCCGCATCCGCAGCGAACTTGCCGACTATCGCCGCAAGGTGCAGAACCTGGTTGCATCCGGCAATCTCGATGAGGTGCAGCTGGACGGCGACTCGTTCCACAGTTACTTGACGCTCAAGCCTTTCGATTCGCTGATGCACCGTATCGCTTCGCTTAATCAGGCAGAAATCCAGGAGGTTGACCTGTCTTGTTTCATCCCTCTGTTTATCGGTATGGGCTTCAAGACCATAGGGCAGCTGGACGCTATGGTGCGTGACTTTTCCGAGGCGGCATACCAGATAGCCTGCTTCCAGCTGGGTCTTACCGACATCGACATCCTTTCTTCTTCGCTGGCTCCCCAGAACCTGTGCACCGCCTATATACTCAAGAAAGGCGGCGGCAGGGCGGGCCTCAAATATATGCTTGACATTATCAACGGGCCTATGGACGGCAACGAAGATATGGCGCGCTTCCTGGAGGAGCAGACCAAGGATCTTCCGTTTATGAATCAGTAACTTATGGCAAATCATCCACTAGATACGCAGCTTCTCGACCGCGCCATTGTGTTTGCGGTCCGCGCTCACGCAGGCACGGAGCGCCGGGGCAAGGGCTTCCCCTACATAGTCCATCCTATGGAAGCCGTGTCCATAGTCGCCACTATGACTGCCGATCAGGAACTGCTCGCAGCCGCGGCTCTGCACGATACCGTCGAGGATACCGATGTTAGCATACAGCAGATAAGGGAAGAGTTCGGAGATAGGGTGGCCTCGATTGTTGAGGATGAGAGCGACCGTTTCATCCCCGGAGTCCCCGAGGAGCAGAGCTGGCATACTCGCAAGCAGGCGGCTATCGACCGCCTCAGCCGTGCCTCCAGGGAGGCCAAAATGGTGGCCCTTGGCGATAAACTCTCCAATATGAGGGCCATCGCCCGCGACTATTCCCTTCAGGGCGATGCGTTCTGGAGCCTTTTCCACGTGAGCGAGCGCAGCGAGCACGAGTGGCACTACAGGGGCCTTGCCGACGCCCTTCGCGAGCTTGAAGGGACTTTTGCGTTCAGCGAATTCGAACAACTTATCAACCAAGTATTTGCAAAATGAAACCGGTTCCCGTATCACTATCCGATTACGTTCTTTCCGGAGGCGGCGCAAACGGCGAGAGCTACGATCACCGCACCGACCCCGAGGTGATGCTCAAGCTATATTTCCCCGGTAAGATTCAGCAGCCGCTTGACGAAATGATGCTTGCCCGCAAGGTTTACGACCTGGGAATCCCGACTCCTGAGCCGGGCGACTATGTGGTTACTGAAGATGGACGCTATGGGATCCGTTTCCGTCGTATCCTGGGCAAGAAGTCTTATTCCCGTGCCACCGGCGACGAGCCGGCCAAGGTCGGGCAGTTCGCCGCGGAGTTTGCGCAGATGTGTCTCAAGCTGCATTCCGTACACGTCGATACAAAATTGTTCGAAAACGTAAAGGACCGTTACTACAGGCTCCTGGAGGCAAATCCTTTCTTTACCGCCGCGGAAAAAGATAAGATAGGCCGTTTTATTGCCGATACTCCCGATGAAGACACGGCCATACACGGCGACCTGCAGTACAGCAATGCCATTTTCGTGGGTAACAAGCGTTACTTTATCGACCTTGGCGACTTTTGCTACGGCAACCATCTGTTCGACATAGGAATGGTTTATTTATGCTGCTGCCTCAGCCCGGCTCCCTTCATAGAAGAGACTTTCCATATGCCCAAGAGCCTTGCCGAGAAATTCTGGAGCTTATTTGCCGCAGAGTATTTCGGCGGCGATATTCCGCTCCAGGCAATCAATGAGCAGATACGCCCATTTGCCGGTCTTAAAACACTGATAATCGAAAGGGATACAGGGGAGCCTATGCCTGTTTTCCGTGAAGCTCTCAGTTCTATCCTATGAAGCTTAAGGAATCGTTAGATAAACTCATCCGGAACCGTTCAACCAGGGCGGGTCTGATGCTGGTGCTCGTGGCGGCCCTGACCATCGAGGCCAGCTCTCTGCT
Organism: Bacteroidales bacterium; assembly: GCA_017651465.1. Classification (GTDB taxonomy): domain Bacteria; phylum Bacteroidota; class Bacteroidia; order Bacteroidales; family UBA932; genus Cryptobacteroides. Next base: position 1,665 of record JAGCCX010000014.1, on the reverse strand, counting down.
GCAGTTGTATTTCTCCCGCAAGATATTGGCCGATGCCGCCACCAAGCAGGCTGAAACCCAGCTCCAGGCAATGCGCAGCAGCATTATGAACGTTGTAAACCAGACCGAAAGAGTGCTGCAGACCAATGTCTGGATCACTCAGTGGTGTCTGGACGTCCAGGACAGTCTTTGCCGGGTCAGCGCGCGAATTGTGGAGGAAAACCCCGAGATCATCGGCTCCGCCGTGGCCCTTATACCTGGCGTTGCCTGCAAGTCTCCATTCTGTCCGTATGTCTGTGAATCGGGCGACAGTCTGTCTTACTTGACCCTGGCGACCCAAGAGTATAACTATCCCTCCAAAGAGTGGTATCTCAAGCCCCTGGAGCTCAACGCCGGCTATTGGTCCGAGCCTTACATCGATGTGGGCGGAGGAGAAGTTCTGATGACGACTTTCTCCATTCCGATTCAAAACAATATGGGCGTCAATGCCGCCGTGCTTACCGCCGACATTTCCATTGAATGGCTTGGCAATCTGGTAGAAGAAAACAAGGCATACCCTAATGCCAGCGGTATGATTCTCAGCCGTACCGGCCGTTTTCTGTTTAATGCGTCACCGGAACTGATAATGAATGAAACGGTTGACGAAATTGCAGGCCGCCTGCGCGACAGCGTGAACTTCCGGAAGCTCAACAGGGCGATGCTCGGGGGAGAATCGGGCAAGATGTCGTTACGGTTCAAAGGAGACAGGAGCTATGTCTATTATGCTCCGGTCGAGCGTACCGGATGGTCGATGTGCTTCGTAGTCCCTTATACCGACATTTTCAGCAATGTGCGGCGCAACGATTTCCTGGTACATATGCTCCAGCTCCTTGGATTCCTGATGCTTCTGCTTATCCTGAACTCGCTTGTCAAGAGCCAGGTCAAGTTCAAGGAAGCCAACGAAATGAAGGAGAGGCTCGAAGGCGACCTGCGTATCGCCAGCAGCATCCAGATGTCTATGGTTCCTATGTCGTTCCCGTCCCGAAACGACCTGGATATGTCGGCGTCGATCGTGCCGGCAAGGGAGGTAGGCGGCGACTTGTACGACTTCTACATCCGTGACGAAAAACTGTATTTCTGCGTAGGAGATGTGAGCGGCAAGGGCGTTCCTGCAGCATTGGTTATGGCGGTGACCCGAAGTGCTTTCCGCACTGTTTCGGCGCACGAAACCAGTGCGGAGCGGATAGTCTCCACGATGAACAACGGTCTGACCGACACCAACGACAGCGATATGTTCGTTACGCTCTTCTGCGGAGTACTTGACCTTAAAAACGGCCATCTGAATTACTGTAATGCCGGTCACAATCCTCCGGTGATCCTTACCGACTCCATCCAGCAATTACCCGTCGAGCCTAACCTTCCGCTTGGAATAGTGTCGGGCTACAGCTTCAAGGGGCAGGAGAAGGACTTGTCCTACGACGATGCCTTGTTCTTATATACCGACGGAGTCACCGAGGCCGAAAACGAAGCGCACGAGCTGTTCGGCGAAGAGAGGATGAAAGACGCTCTGCACGGCCGCAAGGGTTCGATGGAGCATCTGAATAATATCCAGAATGAGGTTGCCGCCTTTGTGGGCAGCGCCCCGCAGAGCGACGATCTCACGATGCTGTTCATCCATTATCTGGGCAACAGTCACGAAAACCGTAT
>JAGCCX010000013.1 GCA_017651465.1 Bacteroidales bacterium | reverse complement strand
TAAAGGAACGCAAGAAGGAGAGCGCGCCCCTGTACAAGCGTGAGCGCATTACCTACACCTGGTACGCCCTCGGTTACGGAATGATCAAGCACGACAGCTATTTCCCCGCCGGCCGCCAGGAGACTTCCGAGCAGCTGTATGGGATAGAGATGCCGGCTGGTTACTGACGCACAATACAGAAATGCGTGGGGAGGAGACGCTCCCCGGCGTGGTCGTAGCGCTTGTTGTCTGTAGGATAATTCACCACGTGCGTTTTAGGATCTCCCAGGCCCTCGACGCATAGAGTCGAAGAGCCTCCTCCGTCCATATTGAGCGCATAGCGGGGATTGAAAACCTCTTTCAGGAAACGGGTCAGCTCCCGCGCCGTCATACCTTCGCATACTCCCGCCCTGCGTCCGTCCACAACCACCATAAGGAAGTGATTGTCAGCGGTTATGGCAACTGCGGTACGGGGGTGTCTCACGCCCTGGTGGCGGCGCGCATCCTCGTAATCGAAGTTCTTTAGCGCATCGGCGGAATAAAAACCGGCAAAGGTCTCACCCACAGGATCGAAATCGTAAATGAGCATAGGCGCGCTGGAGAATATGTTGCTCGCGGAGCTGGACGCATAGAAGGCTCGGAGCTCCGACGGGGAGCGTCCTTTGCCGTCCCACGAAATACTTACGCCCCTCCGCCCGTCGGTATATACCGCCCCTTCGCTCTTCCAGTTGGGGACGCCGGTGGTCATAATGGTATTATTGGGCATATTGGACAGCAGCTCGCCGTCGACTTTAACCACCACCGAAGGGGTCTCGTAACAGGCGTTCATAGCTACCGCAGCCCCATATTCCTTCATCACATCGGAAGTTACGCGGGTCGGGAAGGAGCTGGTGAACTTGAGCGCATAAAGGGGAGAGTTCATATCCCAGTCGGCCACGTACACCTGCTGGGCGCTGCCCGTTACCGGGTCGGTGCCGCTGAAGTGCTTGTAAACCAGGCCGGGGCCTATTTCGGTGCTGCTCCACCCTTCGTCGAGAGGACGGGTGACAAAGAGGCTCTTGCGGGCAAGGAGGAAAGACTTGACCGCCTCCCAGCTGTAGTACGGGCCGCTCACGGGGCTCAGGTCGCCCAGAGCCGCCTCGTTGCCGTTGAGCAGGAATTTCACCAGCACAGGGCCGCCGTTTTTCTTCTTGGGGCAGAAAAACACCATCTGGATATTGGTCGCCATAGGTGACAGGAAAGTCCTGAAACTCTGAATCAGGTCGTCGGCTTCGGGCGCAAAGGTGCCGGAGCCCTCGAGGTCCATATCCATCAGGAGCGACATCAGCACGTGGTCGTGCCCGAAGCGCAGGTGAGCTCCCCTGCCGCCCTCCGAGAGAGTGGCATCTGCCTTGGAAATCATATCGTCGATGATGGAAAAGCAGGAAGTGCGATACGGATAATACTCGCGGAAGCGCTCGTAATTATCTATCTCCCAAAGGGTTGCAAATTCCTCCGGGGTCAGCAGGCCGGAGAGGTCCAGCTTCTCGTCCTCGGGCAGGCTGTTCATACCTGCCACAAACATATAGAGATAGAAAAACAGGTCGTGGGGATTCATTCCGCCAAGGCCCTCGCCGGGGTCTTTGAACAAGCGGGCGAGCACGTTGCCATAGCCTGGCAGATGACGGAGGAAGAACGCCTCGGAGTCTTCGGGATAAGGGAAGGGAATGCTGGGGCCGGGATAGCGGAAGGGATTCCCGCCCATATTGGGGCGCGTGGCCTGAATATCTGTAATCCCCTGATGCTCATACACTTCCGCCTTTGGAGCGGCAAGCGCAAGGGCATTGCAGAACGACGACATACTTATGATACTTCTAACCGAAGCCGAAGAGCAGGCATCTACCTTGCTCCCCTTGCCGAATGCCGAGGGGAAACTCTTGACCATAATACCTGCAATCTTCTGATGCTGATCCCACCCGGCGGGAGTAAGGTCACCCACGCGGTAGCGCACGTTGTCCCAGAAAGGCTGCAGCTCGTTCAGGAGCTTCTCGCCGTAGGGAGTGAGATTGCCGCTCCTGCGCCCCTGGGAAAGGAGATTCAGAATGGTGGTGTAGGTCTTTTCGGTATAAGCATAACGCGAACCGTGGCGCCCGTAATGACTGATATACACCGCTTCGTAGCCCTTGGGGGCAGGCGTGGAGGCCTTGGGCGAGAAGTCGTACAGGCCATCGAGGCCGGCGGCCATATTGGGATCGGCCACTACGGCCTTGCGTATATCTTCGCTACGGGGATTCTGGGCGGCAGCTGCAATGCTCCAAGCACACACGACCAGAAGGCAGATAAGTATGTTAGGCTTCATATCGGTAGGTTTATGCGAACAAATATAGAGTTTTCGGAATAAAAATGCTATATTTATGGCTATGAATAAGCAACTTACTATACTCGCCGCACTTTTGGCGTCCACCCTTTGCCTCGCCCAGCCCAAAAAGGCGACATTTCAGTACGGTCCCTGGATCCAGAATGTTACCGAAACAGGCTTTACGGTGATTTTCAAGACCCCGGAGCCCACCCTGGCCTTTGTGGAAGTGGCACCGGAGGACGGATCTTCGATGTACAACTCCGACAGGAAGCGATACTACGAGACCGTAGCGGGAAGGCGCACCAGCGGCACCCTGCACAAGATACGCGTTACCGGATTGGAGCCCGGCACCGCCTACAGGTACCGGGTTACCGGCAAGGTCGCGCTCGACGACAGCTACGCTTACGGCATAGTGTGGGGCCCTCAACTCCATATGGTTGAACAGATCAGCGGCATACGCACCCTCGACTCCAAGGCCGGGGAGTGCCGTTTCAGTATGATCAACGACATTCACGCCCACACCGACCAGTACAAAGACCTAATAAAAGGACTTAAGCCGGAAGATATGGACTTCCTGGTGATGAACGGCGATATGGCATCGTACGTCAACAGCCTCGACACAATGATGAAATACACCTTCGGTCCAGCAAAGGAACTGCTCCAGAGCGTGCCCTCGATATATGTACGTGGCAACCACGAAAGCCGCGGACGGCAGTTCGACCTGGTGCCGCGCATCTTCGACTCCCCCACCAGCGAGTTCTACTTCCAGTTCCGTCAGGGTCCGTGCGCGTTCCTGGTGCTGGATGGCGGCGAGGACAAGACCGACTCGAGCGGAGAGTATTCCGACACGGCCGATTTCGACACTTACCGCAACACCGAGCTCGAGTGGCTGAAGGAGGCCGTCAAGAATCCCGAGTTCGTGAACGCTCCCTGGCGCATAGTGCTCATCCACATCCCCACCATCTCCCACATCACTCCCTGGTACACCCAGCAGTGGCTGTGCGACAATGTGCTCCCCGTGCTCAACGAGGCGGGAGTTGACCTTATGCTGAGCGGCCATCATCACAAGTACATTTATGTGGCTCCCGGTGCCGAGGGCAACAAGAACGCCTTCCCCATCCTGATCAACAGCAATGTAGACCGCCTGGACTGCAGTGCAAGCGCCAAGAGCCTCAGTATCAAGGTGGTTAACCGTGAAGGCAAGGAGATTCACTCGCACTCATTCAGTAAATAGTCCCTAACCCTATACAAAGTGTCGCCGGAGCTGCAAGGCAATGCATCTCCGGCGACTCTGTTATGTCAGGGGCTTACAGCTGGCTTACCAGCTCCTCGATGGACTTGCGCCTGCTGTGCAGGTCAAGGGGTTTGCCCTCGCCCACTGCGGCGTGGCCTATTGCCAGCAAGGCATAGATCCCGTGTTCCCTGGTCTGAGGAAGCACTTCACGTATCTTGCTGGGATCGAAATCCCAAATCCACATATTGGCAAGGCCCACGTCGGTAGCTGTGAGCATCAGGTGGGTAAGCAGTATGGCAGCGTCGGTCTTTGCCGAATTGACCCCGTCGCTCGGGCGTATCCAGGCCTCTTCGTTGCGGCATCCCACTATCAGCACCACAGGAGCGTTGTAGCAGGGATGCACGGTACGCAGCTTGGCAAGGGCTTCCTCGCTCTTGACGACCCAGATGCGGGTTGGCTGGTTGTTCGATGCCGATGGGGCCAGACGGCCGGCATCCAGAATCATATCCAGCTTGGACTCGGACACGGGATGATTGGTAAAAGCGTGGCAGGAATAACGGCTTTCCAGAATCTGCATAAACGCATCAGAGCCGTATTTGTACTTTTTGATTTGCTGCTCCATATCGGAAAATGCTGCCCGGCTGGAGACTTTGGTCAAATCGTTAAGACGGCTAAGGAGGTTTTTCTTCATAAGGCTATTAGTTTTGCCTGCAAGATAGCAAAAAAAAAGGAAACGTAAAAGAACGTCTCCCTCTCAGGCTTTCTTCCTGAAGAACTGCGACTTCTGCGCTTTCTTGCGCTCGGGGTTCCGCTCCACGAACACGGGTTTCATAGTGCGGGGGTCCAAGCCAGTATAGAACATTACGCCGGAGGTGGTCATAGGAGTGGGCATAAAGTCCTGCACCTGGTCCATCCATATCCCTTTGAGAGCCGGGTGACGGGAGAGGTCCTGCATATCCTTGAGCGTGCATCCGGGGTGGGAAGATATGAAATAGGGCACAAGTTCCACGTGAGTGCCGGCCCTGCGGTTGATGGTGTCGAATTCTTTGCGCAGGCGCTCGAACAGGCGGAAACTGGGCTTGGCCATATACCCCAGGACCTTGTCGGAAGTGTGCTCGGGGGCTACTTTCATACGGCCCGACGTATGCTTGAGCATTACGGTTTCAAGGTACGGGCAGGAGCTCTTGTCGATGAATCCGTTCTCGCTCAGGAAGAGGTCGTAGCGTATGCCGCTGCCGATGTAGGAGTGGCGTACGCCCTTTACCGCATCGATGCGTTCGTAAAGGCGCAGGAGCCTCTCGTGGGAGCGGTCGAGATTGACGCACGGAGCGGGATACAGGCACGATTTGCGGCGGCACTTTTCGCAGCGGGCGGGGTCCATTCCCCGCATTCCGTACATATTGGCGGTGGGGGCGCCCACATCGGAAATATTGCCGTGGAATTCGGGCATAGCCGCCAGTTTGCGGACCTCCTTGAGTATGCTTTCCTCGCTGCGGCTCTGGATGAATTTGCCTTGATGTGCGGCGATAGTGCAGAAGTTGCATCCTCCGAAACAGCCCCGGTGAGTGATGATGCTGTCTTTGATCATATCGTAGGCGGGGATGCGTTTGCCCTGGTAGCGGGGATGCGGGAGTTTGGTGAACGGCAGGTCCCAGAAGGAGTCCATTTCTTCGGTGGTGGAGGGCTCGCACGTGGGGTTGACCTGTACGTATCCGTCCCCTACCGGCTCTATGAGCACCGGGGGATGGAGCATATTGGCGTATATTTCGATGTGATGGAAGTTCTCGGCGAAGGCTTGCTTGCTCTGGCAGCATTCTTCGTACGAATGGAGGACGAAAGTGTCCGCTTCGCCCGGAGAGGGGCGCTGAACTTCCAATTGGCGGCCACGGTTCTGCTGCCCCTCTCCGGGCGAAGCAAATCCGTTCTTGCCGGTACGATAAAAAGCTAGCTGCGGGAGCTTTTCTAACTGGTGGCGAGACCATCCTTTTTCTATGCCGCGGGTAAGTTCGAGCATCGGTTTTTCGCCCATTCCGTAGCAGAGCCAGTCGGCCCCGCTGTCAATCAGGATGGAGGGCATCAGGCGGTCGTCCCAGTAGTCGTAATGCGTAAGGCGGCGGAGCGACGCCTCCACGCCTCCTATCACTATGGGCACATCGGGCCATAATTGCTTGAGTATCTTGCAGTAAACCCTTACCGCCCTGTCGGGCCTTGCTCCGGCGCGGCCGTCGGGGGTATAGGCGTCGTCGTGCCTGAGGCGCTTGGCGGCCGTGTAGTGGTTGACCATCGAATCCATAGCTCCTGCGTTTACGGCAAAATAGAGCCTGGGCGCGCCCAGTTTGCGGAAGTCCCTCAGGTCGTCCCTCCAATTGGGCTGGGGCACTACCGCCACTCGGTAACCGGCTTTCTGGAGCCAGCGGGAAATGCAGGCTGTACCGAAACTCGGATGGTCTACAAAGGCGTCTCCGGTAAAGAAGATCACATCGATGTAGTCCCACCCGAGTTTCTGCACCTCCTTGACGGAGGTAGGGAACATATAAGCCTGCTGGTCAATCACATCCGTTCAGGGAGCTGGATTCCAAGAATACCCATTGCCTTACGGAGCGTAGAAGCGAGGGTGCCTATGAGCGCAAGCCTCATCGAGAGCAGCACTCCGTCGGGCTCCTTGAGAACGGGAGTCTCGTGATAGTACTGATTGAACTCCTTGGCAAGGTCGTATGCATAGTTGGCAATGAGTGCCGGCGAGTATGCGGCGGCGGCCTCCCCTACTTTCTGGGGATAGGTGGCGATGAGTTTCACCAACCTGATCTCTTTGGGGCTCAGCACGGCGTCGGGAGCGATACCCACCGATATTCCGGCCTCGGAGGCCTTGCGGAGTATGCTGCAGATGCGGGCGTGAGTGTACTGGATAAAGGGGCCGGTGTTGCCGTTGAAGTCGATGGATTCCTTGGGGTTGAAGAGCATCTTCTTCTTAGGATCCACCTTGAGTATGAAGTACTTGAGGGCGCCCAGACCAATCATACGGTACAGGCGATCCTTCTCCTCGTCGGCTATGCCTTCGAGCTTTCCTGACTCCTCGCTGGTAGCCTTGGCCTCAAGGTACATCTTTTCGATGAGCTCGTCGGCATCTACCACCGTGCCCTCGCGGCTCTTCATCTTGCCCTCGGGGAGTTCCACCATACCGTAGCTGAGGTGGAAAATCTGGTCCGCCCACTCGTAACCGAGCTTGCGGAGCACGAGCTTGAGCACCTGGAAATGGTAATTCTGCTCGTCACCTACCACATACACGTGCGAGTCGAGCTTGTACTCCGAGAAGCGGCGCTCGGCGGTGCCCAGATCCTGGGTCATATACACCGATGTGCCGTCGGAGCGGAGCAGGAGCTTGCGGTCGAGGCCGTCGGCAGTAAGGTCGCACCACACACTTCCGTCGGGGTCGCGGACAAACACTCCCTTATCCAGGCCCTTCTGCACCAGCTCCTTGCCAAGCAGATAAGTGTCGTGCTCGTAGTAGGTGCGGTCGAAACTGATGCCCAGGGCCTTGTAGGTCTGTGCGAAGCCGTCGAACACCCAGCCGTTCATCTTCTCCCAGAGGGCACGGACCTGCGGATCGCCTTCTTCCCATTTGATAAGCATCTGATGGACGTCATCGATCACCTCCGGATGCTCCTTCTCCAGCTTGGCATAGGCCACGTAGCAATCGCCCACAAGGTGGTCGCCCTTGATGCCGGTGCTCTCGGGAGTGGCTCCGTTGAAAAGCTTCTCCCAGGCGTACATACTCTTGCAGATGTGTACGCCGCGGTCGTTGACAAGGGTTGCCTTGATAACCTCGTCGCCCGCAGCCTTGAGCAGCTCGGACACGCCGGCGCCCAGAAGGTTGTTGCGTATGTGCCCCAAGTGGAGGGGCTTGTTGGTATTGGGCGAAGAGAACTCCACCATCACCCGGCGGCCCGTAGGGGGCAGGGTACCGAAGGAGGGGTCGGAGGTCACTTCTTCGAGCACCTCGCGCCAGTAGATATTGCTCAGGCACAGGTTCAGGAAGCCCTGCACCGCATTGAAAGAGCTGATTTCGGGGCAGTTGGCAGCGAGCCACTCCCCTATTTCCTGCGCTGTGGGCGCGGGAGCCTTGCGGGAAATCCGCAACAGGGGGAACACCACAAGCGTGTAGTCCCCTTCAAAATCTTTACGAGTGGGGCCAATCTGCATCACGCCCTGCTCCACATCGGCCCCGTAAAGAGCCTTTACCGCCTGTACCGCCCTGGATGCAATGAATTGTTCCGTACTCATCAGCCCAGATATGATTTGAGAAGTTTGCTGGCCGAAGGTTTTTTGAGTTTGCGTATGGCCTTCTCCTTGATTTGGCGCACACGCTCGCGGGTAAGGTCGAGCCTCTCGCCAATCTCTTCGAGGGTCATCTCCTGGCAGCCGATACCGAAGAAGCTCTTGATGATCTCGCGCTCGCGGGGAGTGAGAATCTGAAGGGCGCGCTCGATTTCGGTGCTGAGGCTCTCGTTGGTAAGGCCTTTGTCGGCGCTGGGCGAGTCGTCGTTGGGGAGTACGTCCAGCAGGGAATTGTCTTCGCCTTCCACAAAAGGATCGTCAACGCTTACGTGGCGGCCGGACACGCGGAGAGTGTCTGCTATCTTGTCTTTGGGAACATCGATCATCTCCGAGAGTTCCTCGGCCGAGGGCTGGCGCTCGTTCTCCTGCTCGAACTTGCCAAGGGCTTTGTTGATCTTGTTCAGCGAGCCTACCTGGTTGAGCGGGAGGCGGACTATACGGCTTTGCTCGGCAAGGGCCTGGAGAATGCTCTGGCGTATCCACCACACTGCATAAGAAATAAACTTAAAACCACGGGTTTCGTCGAATTTTTCGGCCGCCTTGATGAGACCGAGATTGCCTTCGTTGATAAGGTCGGGAAGGCTGAGGCCCTGGTTTTGGTACTGTTTGGCTACCGATACCACGAAGCGGAGGTTGGCGCGGGTAAGCTTTTCGAGCGCCGCCTGGTCGCCTTTGCGTATACGCTGGGCTAGTTCTACTTCTTCCTCGGGGCTCACGAGCTCCTCGCGGCCTATCTCCTGAAGATATTTATCGAGGGAAGCGCTTTCGCGGTTGGTAATGGATTTAGTAATCTTTAATTGTCTCATACAAAAGTCATTGTACCATATATACGGAAAAATCCCCGGTAAGTTTCACGCTTGCCGGGGAAGTTTCATATTTTTTTTCGTCGCTACTCGTCCTTGCCGAAGGCGAAGTAACCCTGGCGTCCGGTAGCCGTCACGCCCTCTATAACTATGCTGCGGCGTGCCTTCTTGGCTATTTCGATGACATCCTGGGGCTTGTTCACCCTCTGGTCGTTGACGAACTGGATCACGAATCCGTCTTCGCCGCCTGCCTGGGCAAGTTTTCCGTTGCCGGCCGAAAGGATGGTGACGCCCTTGTCGCCCATACCGATACGGGCTCCGTAGAATGCCACGCTGCCGTCAGCGCCCACCGTACCGGTAATCTCGGAAGTGCCCTGGAACTGCACCTCAACCTGCCTTTGCTTGCCATCGCGCAGGATAGTTACCATAGCCTTGTCGCCGGGGTGGAACTTGTTGACCACCACCTGCAGGTCGGAAGGACTCTTGATGAGGGTAGAATCGACCTTGATGATCACATCCTCTTTCTTGATGCCAGCCTGGTCGGCTGCACTGCCCTGGGTCACGTCGTTGACATACACGCCGTCGAGCAAAGGGAGCTTCATATCTTTGGCTATCTTGTCGGTGACCGGCGACATAGTGACGCCCAGGCGGGCCCTCTTGACGGAGCCGAAGTCTATGAGGTCGCTGACAATCTTGCTCACGATGTTGGAAGGAACCGCGAACGAATAACCGGTATAGGAACCGGTGGTGGAGATGATGGCGGTATTGATGCCCACCAGCTCGCCTGCCTTGTTCACAAGGGCGCCGCCGGAGTTGCCGGGATTCACGGCTGCATCGGTCTGGATGAACGACTCAATCTTGAAATCGCCGTTGTAATTAGGCATCGAACGGCCCTTGGCGCTCACGATTCCTGCGGTAATGGTGGAACGGAGCTCCTCGCCCAGAGGCGAACCGATGGCCAGCACCCACTCGCCCAGACGAAGCTTGTCGGAGTCGGCGAAACTGAGGGTCGGAAGGCCGGCGGCGTCGATCTTGATAAGAGCCACGTCGGTGGCGGGATCGGTGCCGATGACCGTAGCGGGATAGGTTTTATTGTTATTCAGAGTGACCTCGATGCTGGTGGCGTTCTGCACCACGTGATTGTTGGTCACGATGTAACCGTCGGGCCGGATGATAACGCCGCTGCCGCTTCCCTGCCTCTCCTGCTCACGGGTCTGGGGCTGCCCCTCGTCGCCGAAGAAGAAACGGAAGAACGGATCAATCATCTGGTACTGCTGCTGATACTTGATGGTAACCTTCACGTAAACCACAGCCTCCACGGCGTGCTCGGCAGCATAGGTAAAATCGGGATAATCCGATACTGACAAATTGACAGTACGGGGAGATTCACCTTCTTCACTGGAATAAACAATGCCATTCTGCTGCGGAGTCGCAGCCTTGACAATACCAAAAGCAGTCAGTCCGCTCAGCAAGACCGACGCTACGACTGTAAAAAATCCTTTGCCATATATTTTTCTAAACTATTATCAACTTTCTAAATCCCGTCCGGCTCTGTACTGCCGGGAGCCTTTTCCTTGGTTCTGTTTCGGCAGTTTCGGCATATACTGTGCTGCCGGGACCCTTCATTTCCAAGGTTTTGCGTTAATCCGCTTCGGCCGGCTCAGTGCTGCGGGGCCCTTTTTACTTGGCTCTGGCTCGGCAGTTTCGGCGAGCACTGTGCTGCCGGGACCCTTTTCCCAAGTTTTATG
>JAGCCX010000012.1 GCA_017651465.1 Bacteroidales bacterium | reverse complement strand
CGGGACTCCGTTCTCTGCGTTCACTCCGGCCCCTCCCGGCGTCTACTGCGTCTCCGCAGAGCGAGGACTTGTATCCGTCGGGCCCCTCCCCCTGCCCGTGTCCGGGGGTGGACACGCCCGCCCGCAGCAGCTTCCTGCCGGCTCCCGCCCATACCGTCGACGGTGTCCCATCGGCTGGCAGGGTCTCAGACGTTTGGAGCCGATTTCGTCGGAGGTGTCCCATCGGCTGGCAGGGTCTCAGACGTTTGGAGCTGTTTTCGTCGGAGACGTCCCATTGGTTGGCAGGGTCACAGACGTTTGGGGCCGATTTCGTTGAATACGTCCCAAAAGGATGTATGTTGACAGATGTTTTTAATGCTTTTAATGAAAGAATAATATGGATTTTTATTTGATTTCGACCGACCATTTGGAGACCAGGTTATGGTTTGCAGATGACCGCGACTATGCTTGCGGGATGAATTATGTGGCTATTTGTGCTTTTAGGGTTAAAGTTAATGTGGTTGCTTTTATTCTTATGTCAAACCACGTGCATTTCATTTTGGAGTGTGAAAGGTCACAGGCAGAAGATTTTATCAATCTGTTTAAGCGCCTTTATAGTATGTATTATCACCGGCGATATGGGAAGAAAGAGTTCCTTAGGCGTAATAAGGTTGACTATCAGCTTCTTACATTAGAAGGGGAGTCGTTGGAAAGGGGAATTGCCTATGTGCAGTGCAACAGTGTTTCTGCACGTTTGTGCGCGCATCCTTCGGGGTATCAATGGGGGACTGGGGCGATTTTCTTTAATGCGTTTACCCCTTCCAGCCGTTCCATCACAAGCATCTCTCGCCGATCTCGCGAGCGTCTTCTACACAGTACCCTTGATTATAATGTGGATTGGCAGATTGGAGACGGTGGTTACATTCTGCCTTCTTCTTATGTTTGTGTCCAGTTCGTTGAGTCTCTGTTCCGTTCACCTGCCCGATATCAGTACTATCTTGATAACTCTTCTAAAGCACGCCGGGTTCGCGACCAGATTGCCCCTTCTTTTTCAGATCAGTTAGTGCATACTGCAGCTTTAAACCTTTGCCACTCTCTTTTCAGAGCTAACAGTATCGATGATCTTTCCCCTTCTCAAACAGCTGAATTGGTAATTCAACTCCGAAGACGTTTTACTTCTGATCCGGCGCAGATTTCTCGTGCCACGGGTGTTATTATTCAAGATGTAGCTCGCATACTGGATAGTTTCTAATCGAGGCTGAAAGTCGGAGGTGTCCCTCTGGTTGGCGGGGTCACAGACGTTTGAGGCCGATTTCGTCGGAGGTGTCCCAGCAGTTGGCGGGATTGCAGACGGTAGGGCTAGGGCAGGGGGGCGAGAGGGGACTGGAGGGCGCGAAAAGGAGTGAGTGCGGGGATAAAAAACGGAGTCCGACAAGCTGCCGGACTCCGTTTAAATATGTAGTGTTAGAGCTTTTACTGCTCGTCGGGCTGGCCGTTGCCGTAGTCGGGGCCGGGACCGCCCTGAGGGCCTCCCTGAGGACCGCCGCCGAAGCCGCCGGGGTTGAAGCCGCCGTCACCGGGGTTGAAACCGCCGCCCTGAGGGCCCTGGGCGCCGCCCTGGGCAGCCTTTGCCATATCTTCCGAAGCGGCGTGCCAAGCTGCCTCAAGCTCGCTGTTGTAGCGCTCGATAGCGTTGAGGTCCTTGGCCTCGACAGCCTTCTTGAGTTCGCTGCAAGCACTCTCGATAGCAGTCTTCTTATCGGCAGGGATCTTGTCGCCGTACTCCTTGAGGTTCTTCTCGGTCTGGAATACCATGGCGTCGGCGTTGTTGATCTTGTCGACCTTTTCCTTCTCGGCCTTGTCGGCCTCCTCGTTGACCTTGGCCTCGTCACGCATGCGCTGGATCTCAGCATCGCTCAGGCCGCTGGAGGCCTCGATACGTATGCTCTGCTCCTTGCCGGTGGCTTTGTCGCGCGCCGATACGCTCAGGATACCGTTGGCGTCGATGTCGAAGCTCACCTCGATCTGAGGTATGCCGCGCGGTGCGGGAGCAATGCCGTCCAGATGGAAGACACCTATCTGCTTGTTATCCTTGGCCATAGGACGCTCGCCCTGGAGCACGCGGATTTCCACGCTGGGCTGATTGTCTGCCGCGGTGCTGAACACCTGGCTCTTCTTGGCAGGGATGGTGGTGTTGGACTCGATGAGCTTGGTCATTACTCCGCCCAGGGTCTCGATACCCAGCGAAAGAGGTGTAACGTCGAGCAAAAGCACGTCTTTCACGTCACCGGTGAGAACACCGCCCTGGATAGCGGCACCGATGGCCACAACCTCGTCGGGATTGACGCTCTTGTTGGGCTCCTTGCCGAAGAAATCCTTCACCAGCTGCTGCACCTTGGGGATACGGGTCGAACCGCCCACGAGCAGGACTTCATCGATCTGCGATGCGCTGAGCTTTGCATCTTCGAGGGCCTTGCGGCAAGGCTCTATGCTGCGGCGGAACAGGTCGTCGCAAAGCATCTCGAACTTGGCCCTGCTGAGGGTCTTGACAAGGTGCTTGGGCATACCGTCAACTGCGGTGATGTAAGGCAGGTTGATCTCGGCGCTGGCAGCGTTGGAGAGCTCGATCTTGGCCTTCTCGGCAGCTTCCTTAAGCCTCTGGAGGGCCATAGGATCCTTCTTAAGGTCCATACCGCCGTTCTCGGAGGCAAACTCGCCGGCGAGCCAGTCGATGATGGCCTGGTCGAAGTCG
>JAGCCX010000002.1 GCA_017651465.1 Bacteroidales bacterium | reverse complement strand
GCCCCGCTCGACTCATTCACATTCGACCTCAACCACGCCCCCGACCTCTTCCCCGTAGTGGCCGTACTGGCCGCATTCTGCGCCGGCGAAAGCCGCATAGGAGGCCTGGGACGCCTGGCCGGCAAGGAATCCGACAGGGCAACCGCCATAATCGAAATGCTGCAGCAGATGGGCGTAGAGGCATACGCCGACGGTGATATCCTTGTTGTCCAGGGCGAGAGTCTCACGAGCAGGATACTCAACGGCAGGCTCCTGCGCGGCGGCGACTACACCTCGCGTCACGACCACCGTATAGCCATGGCCCTAGCCGTGGCCTCCCTCGGAGCCGACAGTCCCATAACGATTGACGACACCGCCTGCGTAGCCAAGAGTTTCCCCGATTTCTTTGAAGTGTTTCAGAATAAATAACGGTCAGACAAAACAGTCCCGCGGCCATCCTCGATAACTTCAGCAAAAGGGAGCGATAACTCCGCACAACTGCGAACCGCGACAAGGCCTGCACCTCCGTTGACATTGCACGGATAGACCTTGGGGCCGCCGATCTGGTCGAGAGGGTTCTCAAAACCTTCCCAGTAATTACCGGAAAGCAAGAAAGACGTCCAATAGTCCTCACGACATAGAGAGCATAATCGCAGGCGGATAGACGTCAAGTGCACGAAACGCTGCTTCACGCTCTCCTCGTAATCCCATGAGCCATAGTGCCTGTACATGTAGCTATATCGTTTGCTGGCACTGAAATTGATTTTCATTGTATTGGCAGTTCCGTCAAAACCGTGGTCGCTGAACACCTGTGCCTGCTCTCCGTGAGAGAGCGACCCGGTGATTTCGTGCAGCACCACTTCACCGCTATCTTGATTATACACTATATCATCCTCATTAATCTTTACGACATAATAATCTTCACCGGCATCATAGTCTGCCATCTGCATTAATACATAGTAATAATCTTCAATTTCAATGGAGGTACGCACAAGCAACGGAGCGGAAGGGGCTACTGTCATGGCTTCTACCGGGGATGCAAGCGGAGCTTCCGCTGTCACCACAACCGTATCGGACGGCGCAATCAAGACTTTGAGAATCGCATCCCCAAGCGAATCGGCGACGGCAACATCTGCCTGGACGCCGTTCACAAAACAAGTCACCACCGTCCCGGGAGCAGGCTCTACGCCGGTGCGACAGCCGTAGCACGCCGACACTGTGTGCAAAGAATCGGCAGTGTAGAGCCTTGCATTCAGGCATAGTATCCTGTCGGCTCCACCAAGTTCAGGCACCATCATCTGGCTGCACGAGACCGCAACCAAAAACGTAGTAATCAGAAAGATATATCGTCTCATCAAAAATTGCGCGTATATGAAACAGTTGGAAGGAACATCAGCATGGAGTTTCTCACAACGGCCGGAGTACCGGCAGGATACGATGTACTATAGCCGGGGGCGCCGGGACTGCTGTTTTGCGTGGTTGTCAGAAAATAAATCTCGCCGTTGGGGTTTCCATAAAGATTATAAACACCGAAACTCCAGACCCTGTCGCCTCTGCGCAGGGGTTTTCGGAAATTGACGCTCAAGTCGGCCCGGTGAACAGGAGGAAGCCTCCATCCACCAAGCTCCGGGGCGTACAGGACATTCCTGTATTCCTCAAAATAATTTTCGGAAGGCTCGCTGAATATCCGCGCGTAGTGGGTCGGGACCGTCATCGGCGCCCCGGAGGCGAATGTCCAGGCTAAAGAAAGGTCCGTATGTTCATTGAACATATATGTAAGGCACAGATTGATACGGTGTCTCCTGTCGGTGGAAGCCGGAAAGCGCCTGCCTCCGGCGACACTGCCGTCGGGGAAGATTCTGTCGGCCCGGGAGAGTGTGTATCCAAGCCAGCCGGTAAGGCGGCCGGAAATCTTGCGGGCCAGCAGCTCGGCGCCCCACGCACGGCCTTTCCCGGACGCTACGATGGATGACCACATAGTGTAGCTCGACCCAAGTGTGGAATAGCTGTTGCGATATTCAGTCACTCCGTTCAGGCTCTTGTAATAGGCTTCCGCCGAGAAATCCCATCCTTCAAGGCCGGAATAGTGCAGACTTGCCGACAGCTGGTCCGCGGTCATTGGCGGCAAAGATGCTGAAACGGGCCGCCAGTCATCGCCCGGCATAATTGAGAACAGCGACGGAATCCGATGCATACACTGAGCCATGCGGGTGTAGCCGGCCTCTGCCCGCCAAGCCTCGGACGGAGTCCAGCAGAAACTGAGTCGGGGCTCCGGAATAAACCAGGTCTTTCCTAAAGCACTGAAAATACTCATACGCAAACCGGGACGCACGAAGAAACTACTGCCAATCCCAAAATTACCTTCTCCCCATACCGCGGCTTCATGTGCAATAGTTGTCTCCGGCCGCACAAGAGAGACAAGGCTGTCTATAACACTTTTCCCGTTTCCCTCTTCGGAAATATGACGGGTGCGCCCTCCCGGGCTGAAAAAGTGAAGGGAATAACGCCCGCCAAAGTCAAATGCTCCGGCTTTCATGCCCACGGTCAAGTGGACATCGCGCAATGCGGAAGATGATTCGGTAACGACATTGCTGCTCGTCTTATCACCCTTCATTTCCGTGTTGGCAGAATCTGTCAACCAATCCCGTACTCCATAACGAGAATATGCCAGAGAAACATGCAGGGCATCAGCATGGGCCCATCGCAGCGCTGCAAGCGTATTGCCCCAGGCATACAGCCGATGATTATCGGTGTAAATAAATTTGTCAATCGGGGCAGGATTCAGGTCTTTGACTTGTTCGATTTTTGTACTGTGTTTATCGTCCCGGTATAAGTCCAACCCGTTATAGACAGTGAGTGACAGTTTATCAGAAGGAGACAGATCGCGGTCAAGGCGTCCGCTCAGGTCGTAGAACCAAAGGTTGGATGAAGAATCCATGCACAGAAGAACCGGCTCGGCAAGCATGGTGTGAAACACTCTTCCGCTAACAGAGAAACGTGTCAGGGAGTCAAGCGGGCCGTCAAGGTGCAGCTTGCTTGCCAACAGTCCCGCCGTCACGTTTCCTCGCAAGGCCGTTCCATTACCCTCGGCGCTGGTTACGTCCACAACCGAAGAAGTACGTCCCCCGTAGCATGCCGGGAAGTTTCCCTTATACAAAGCTACCGCTCCCACGGACTCGGCAGGAAAAATGGAAAACAAGCCAAGGATGTGGTCGGCATTGTACATCGGTACCCCGTCAAGGAGAATCAGGTTCTCGTCGGCATATCCGCCCCTGACGCTTATGCCGCTGAACCCTTCGGCTGCGGCTTGCACACCGGGAAACATTTGGAATGTCTTGAGCACATCTTTCTCGCCGAGCAGTACCGGCGCCTGAAGTACCGCCAGACGGTTCAGCCATATTCTTCCCGGATCGTCCACATTGACCATCTGCTCTTTCCAGTCCACAACTTTAGCCGAGTCCAGCAACTGGACTTCCGACAATGAGGCCATCTGTTCAGGAGATATTCTCTTCGCCGATGGTGCATACTTGAGTACCACCTGCTGTTTATGAATCTCGAATTCCAGACCGGTCCTTTGCAACAGACGACTCAGATTGGTCCTGAAGCCTCTGGCATCAAGGGCCTTTCCCTTATATGCCGAATCCACGGGCAAAGTGGAATCATATACGAAATGCACTCCGTAGCGCCTTTCAAGCTGATCAAGCCCTTCCCTTATAGTGCTTTGAGCCACTGCTGTGAGCGAAAGAAGAAAGGCCGTCAATATAGCAACACACTTTCTCATTTTAGCCTGATAATAGTCACACCCAGTGCACTTTCTATCAAGCCGATTATTTCATCGAGAGATTCATCGGCATCGAATTGAGCCGTCAAAAGTCTTCCGGGAGATTTGGTTTCAAGTGCTTCGCCGAAGAATGCGGACAATTCCTTCAAAACTTCTCCAAGCGGAGTTGCGTCATAGATAAAAGTACGTGTCGCCCAGACACAAGGATTGGGTGTCGCGGCGACTCGTACCACCGTGTCGGCATAAGCCAGGGCGGACTTCCCTGCTGAAAGCACTTCAGAAGCCTTTCCGCTTGAAAAACGCACGCGCCCCTCTGTCACATCCACCCTGGATCCGGTGCTGTCTTGATAGACCTGGAATTTGGTGCCGAGCACCTGCACACTGGCCCCCGGCACAATAACCGTGAAAGGATGTTCATCGTCGTGCAAGACATCAAAAAACACCTTGCCAGTCATACTAACAGTACGTGGATTGCGGTGCGCCCGGAGGCTGAGACAAGAGCCGGGAGCAAGTGTTACGTGACTTCCGTCCTTCAGGGTGAAACTCTGAACCACATCGATTGCCTTGTACTCCGTGACCCTTCCCTGCCAGCGGAAGAAAAGCACTGCGGCAAGAACGGCGAACGAGAGTGACAACACTGCCGGACGCCACCGGAAACGCCATGCCCCAGCCCGGGCGGAGACCTCGGCGCGAAAACGCTTATATGCCCGGCGGGCGTCGAAACGACCCTCTTTAAAATGAGTTAATACAAAATTCAGTCTGTCCATTATGTCCTTAAGACGGAATTTCTTTCAAAAAGTACCATCGCAGGATCAAAAAAACAGCAGAATGAACAACAAGTCTTTTGACGCCGCAACGCGAAGAGTCTTCAGCGCCCGTGAAATATTGTTGCGGACAGTATTCTCTGACAGCCCGAGTTCAGACGCTATCTCGCTGTAAGACATATTGTCACGTTTGGCCATGATAAGACAACGGCGACGCTGTTCAGGCAGAGCCTCCACGGCATCCCACAAACGCGCCTCCCGCTCGCTGCGGGAAACGATTTCATCGAATGGGAGTTCTTCCGGAAAACTGTCAGTGACAGAATCAACAGCACGGCGCGAGCGCAGGCGGTCAATACAGCGATTTCGGACAGACGTATACAGCCAAGGCTTAGGATTATCCGGCTTGTTTTGCCATAGAGAAATGAAGCACTCTTGAACTACGTCCTCAGCATCGTCGGCAACATCAAGATAGTGCAAAGCATAGAGACAGAGCGGCCTGTAGTGCTGCCTGAACAAACTCTCCATGTCATAATCATATCCTTTCACCGTCACAAATTTAAGGATTTATCCCATGCTTTCAAAATCATGTCGGAACATAAGCAAATCGGGCAAGGTCTGATTCTAGTGGGCACACCTTGCCCGACAATATGGCGCAGAGGTCATTCAGATAATGATTGACGGGCAAGGTACCCGTCTTAAAAAGAGACCTTGCCCGCCTATTAGTCAAAAAATACCCTTACAGCAGGTGGAAGCTGGCTGTAAGTCCGGCCATCACGATGCTGACCATGCTCATTAGCTTGATAAGGATATTGAGGGAAGGACCTGACGTATCTTTGAACGGATCGCCCACGGTGTCCCCCACTACGGTAGCATGGTGGCACTCGGAGTTTTTGCCGCCCAGATGACCCTCTTCCACAAATTTCTTGGCATTGTCCCAGGCGCCGCCGGAGTTGGACATGAATACTGCCAGCACGAAGCCTGCACCCAGGCCTCCGATAAGCAGGCCGAGCACACCGGCCACGCCAAGCACCACGCCCACAACCACAGGCACTATGATAGCCAGCAGCGAGGGTCCCAGCATTTCGTGCTGGGCGGCCTTGGTGGAAATCTCCACGCAACGCTTGTAGTCGGGAGTTCCCTCTCCGGTGAGGATGCCCTTGATCTCGCGGAACTGGCGGCGGACCTCAACCACCATCTTGGAGGCGGCGCGGCCCACTGCGTTCATTGTAAGACCGCAGAACAGGAATGCCATCATCGAACCGATGAACACGCCCGCAAGCACGGTAGGATTCATCAGCGACACATTGTAGTTGTTCAAGATATCGAGAATCGAAGCCTCGGCGGCCTTGACCTGCCCGGCAACGCCGGAAACCATAGTTCCGGCCCTCTCCAGGGCTATCTTTATCTCCTCAATGTACGATGCCAGCAGGGCCAGGGCGGTAAGGGCCGCGGAACCGATGGCAAAGCCCTTGCCGGTGGCGGCGGTGGTATTGCCAAGGGCGTCGAGCACGTCGGTACGCTCCCTCACCTCGGGCTCCAGCTCGCTCATCTGGGCGTTGCCGCCGGCATTGTCGGCGATGGGGCCGTAAGCGTCGGTGGCCAGCGTGATACCAAGGGTGGAAAGCATACCCACAGCGGCGATGGCCACGCCGTACAAGCCCTTGGACAGGGATGCGGCGGTCATCATATGCTGCACGTCAAAGCCGATGGCAAAAAGATACGCAAGGACTATGGCGCAGACTATTGCGATAACAGGCACTGCGGTAGAAATCATACCGAGACCCACGCCGTTGATGATAACGGTGGCTGGACCGGTCTTGGAGGCCTCTGCAAGCTTCTGCGTGGGCTTGTAAGAGTGCGAAGTATAGTATTCGGTAGCCTTGCCGATAACCACGCCTGCGAGCAGACCTGCAATCACCGAGCAGCTGAAATGCCACCAGTCGTTGGTGGAAGTGCCGAACACCAGGGCCAGGATGCCGAAAGTGGCCACACCGCTGAGGATGGCGGCCATATTGGTACCGAAGCTCATACTCTTAAGAAGCTGGGCCATACCGGCGCCCTCTTTGGTGCGAACCGTAAAGATGCTCACGACCGACAGCAGCACGCCCACGGCGGCAATCAGCATAGGAGCCAGGATGGCGCGGGTCTGCATCTCGGGGCCGAGAGCATAGAAAGCCGAGGCGCCAAGGGCCATTGTGGACAGGATGGAGCCACAGTAGCTCTCGTACAGGTCGGCGCCCATACCGGCCACGTCACCCACGTTGTCGCCCACGTTGTCGGCGATGGTGGCGGGGTTGCGGGGGTCATCTTCGGGAAGATCGCTCTCCACCTTTCCCACAATGTCGGCGCCCACATCGGCGGCCTTGGTGTAGATACCGCCGCCCACACGGGCGAACAGGGCCTGGGTAGATGCACCCATTCCGAAGGTGAGCATCGTGGTGGTGATGACCACGAGCTTCTGGGCGTCAGTGGCTTCCACTATGAATGCATTGAGCAGGATATACCAGAGTGCAATATCCAGAAGGCCAAGGCCAACTACAGTCAGGCCCATGACCGCACCGCTGCGGAAGGCCACTTTAAGGCCTGCATTGAGGCTGCGACGGGCGGAGTTGGCCGTACGGCCGGAGGCGAAAGTTGCGGTCTTCATACCGATGAAACCGGCAAGGCCGCTGAAGAAACCGCCGGTCAGGAATGCGAACGGCACCCAGGGATTCTGCACGTGGAACACATACGCAAGAATGGCGAAGAACACCGCCATAATCGCAAATACAATCACAACTACCTTGTACTGCTGCTTGAGGTAGGCCATAGCCCCCTCGCGTACATACAGGGCAATCTGCTTCATAGTCGGAGTCCCTTCGTCCTGCTTCTTCATCTGACGGTAGAAGATGAAAGCGAAGAGCAGTGCTACCACGGAGGCGCAGGGGACTGCATAGAATAGTGGATTCATATTCGGTTAGTGTTATTTAGTCTGCTAAAGTAAGCAAATTAAGTCAGAAAAACAAAGCCCCGGCCTGTGCTCTGGTCGGGGCTTCAAAATCTGGTGCGTCTTATTCCGCCTTCTGCTCCTGTGCCTCGGGGGCGGCCTCCTGTGCGGGGGCCTCGGCCTTCTTGGCGCGGCTGCGACGGGTGGCCTTCTTCTCCGCCTTTGCGGAAGCGAGGGCTGCCTCGTTGAAGTCAACCAGCTCTATAAGAGCCATTTCAGCGGCATCTCCCTGACGGAAACCGGTGTGAAGCACGCGGGTGTATCCGCCCGGACGGTCGGCGATCTTGGGGGCCACGGTAAGGAAGAGCTCCTTGACCGCATTCTTGTCCTTCAGATAGCTGAATACGACACGGCGGGAGTGGGTGGTATCTTCTTTTGATTTGGTGATGAGCGGCTCCACATAGCTCTTGAGGGCCTTGGCCTTTGCCACGGTGGTATTGATGCGCTTATTGAGAATCAAGGAAGAAGCCATATTGGCGAGCATGGCCTTGCGGTGACCGCTCTGACGTCCAAGATGATTGATAGCTTTATTGTGTCTCATCTCTACTGTTGTTGATCAATTTTTTTCTTGGGTTCGATATTATACTTGGTGACGTCCATTCCGAACTCGAGTTTCATCTTCTCGACGAGAAGCTCAATCTCGTGAAGGCTCTTGCGGCCGAAGTTGCGGAACTTCATCAGCTCGGGACGGGTGTAGGACACGAGATCTGCGAAGGTCTCGATCTCAGCCGCCTTGAGGCAGTTGAAAGCACGCACCGACAAGCCCACGTCCGCCAGCTTGGACATCAGCAGATGCCTGGTGCGGAGCGACTCCTCGTCAAGCTCTCCGGCGGTGGACTCCACTGCGTTCTCGAGAGCGACTTTCTTGTCGTCGGTGAAAAGCCTGAAATGGTAAATCAATATGTTGGCAGCTTCCTCGAGAGCGCTCTCCGGGCTGATGGAGCCATCGGTAACTACCTCAAGGGTAAGCTTCTCGTAGTCGGTCTTCTGCTCGACACGCCAGTTGTCAACGCTCCAGTTAACCTTGCGGATAGGAGTGTAGATGGCATCCACGGGAATGGTGCCGATGGGCGTATCCTCATCACGGCTCTCGTCGGCGGGCACGAAGCCGCGGCCTTTGGTGATGGTGATGCTGATTTCGAGCTTGACGGACGGTTCGAGAGAACAAATGTGCTGGTCCAAGTTCAACACCTTGAAAGAAGACAATCCTTTGGAGATATCTTCAGCGGTAAACTCGTGCTTGCCGCTGATGGTAATGTTGACGGTCTCGGAATCGACGGACTCGACCATCTGACGGAATCTAACCTGCTTGAGGTTGAGGATGATGTCCTGCATACCCTCGATGACGCCGGGAATAGTCTGGAACTCCTGGTCAACTCCGACAATCTTGATTTGGGAAATCGCAAAACCCTCAAGAGAAGCAAGGAGGATGCGCCTGAGAGCGTTGCCGATGGTCTGGCCGTAACCGGGCTCGAGAGGACGGAATTCAAAACGGCCAACGGTATCGGTGCTTTCGAGCACTATCACCTTGTCGGGTTTCTGGAATGCTAAGATTGCCATATTGTTCTTCTGTTGGTGTTATCTGTTACTTGGAGTAGAGGTCGACGATCAGCTGCTCGTTGATGGTCTCGGGGATCTCGGCACGGGTCGGGAGGTTGAGGAACTTACCGACGAGGGTCTTCTGATCGAACTCAAGCCAAGAGTACTTGGCCACGGAAGCAACGCTTGCCTGGATGACCTCGAGGCTCTTGGAACGCTCGCGTACCGCTACGGTATCACCGGGCTTTACCTGTGCGGAAGGAATGCTGCACACATTGCCGTTGAGGGTGATGTGGTTGTGGGAAACGAACTGGCGTGCGGCGGGGCGGCTGTGAGCGATGCCCATAAGGTACACCACGTTGTCGAGACGGGACTCGAGGAGGAGAACGAGGTTCTCACCCTTCTGTCCGGCCATACGGGTAGCCTTGTTGTAGGTGTT
>JAGCCX010000011.1 GCA_017651465.1 Bacteroidales bacterium | reverse complement strand
GGGAGTGCTCACCTTTACACCGGTCACAAGGATCTCAGTCTCCTTGTTCTTACAGGAGTTGACCGACAGTGCGGTAACCCCCAGCGCCACGACTGCTATCGCTGTCATGACACTGGTTATCAATCTGTTGCGAGTCATAGTATAGAAAAATTAAAAAGTATTGCAAAATACGATACCCAAATTTAAACAAAGAAATCCTTTATTCCAAAACTAATTGGTCAGGGAGAGGAGCCTGAGCACCGGTGGAAAGCACTATCGGCATTACTGCATCCCAACGTCTCAGCTTGGCCGACAATGTATCTGCAAGGCGCCTGGCTATGTCGGGATAGTCCGCCGCCACGTTGTGCTCCTCACCCAGATCGTCTTTCAGGTTATATAATTCAATGGCCCTTGCCGCAGCCGCCGAGCGCTCGCCTGGAGTGGGCGCAGATACTGCGAGCGCTCCGTCGATTATGCGGTACACCAGCTTCCAGTCACCTACCCTCACGGCACTCAAGAAGTCGATATCCACAAGGTCGTAAGGTTTCCATTTGTGGGGATAATGGAATACCAGCGGTCTGTCCGGAGAAGGGCCTTCGCCCTTGCCGGTTACAAGCGGCAGAATGGACTGTCCGTCAAGATCCTGCACGGTCCGGTAGTCTTTTATACCGGCAATATCCAGAATGGTCGGGAACATATCTTCACATATTACAGGAACGTCGCAGCGGCAAATCCTGTTCTTGCCGGGCCAGCAGATCATCAAAGGCACACGAATGCCGCCCTCATAATTGGAGCCCTTGCCTTCACGGAGCGGTTTGTTTTGTGTGTGCAGCACCCCGCCTTTCTGCTTGTTCTCGGAATTACCGCCGTTGTCGGTCATGAAGATAATCACAGTATTATCGGCAATGCCTTTGGCGTCAAGAAAGTCAAGCACTCTCCCCAGGCTCGCATCCACTCCCTCCACAAGCGAGGCGTAGGCAGCCTGCCCCTCGTCCATGCCGGCGTCGCGGTATTTCTGCGCAAAACGCTCGTCGGCCTGGATGGGTGTATGCGTAGCATAACTTGCAAGATACAAGTAGAAAGGCTGACGGTGCAGTATAGGATAGTCGAGAGTCTTTAAAGCCTCGCTGGTAAGAGCGTCGGTCAAATGAGTCGGCGTGCCATAGTATTCCACAAGATTCTGGACTGCGAACTCGTTCCAACGCTCTTTAGTATTGCCATAATTGTCCATACCGCTGTAGTCGCGCGGCATACCGGCCATGGTGCCGGCTACGTTTACGCAGAAACCATGGTTATAGGCATTTACGCCCGGGGTGCCGGCCGAAGCCCAGTGCGCCTTTCCCACATGGATCGTAAAGTATCCCGCATCTTTGAGATACTGCACCAGCGAATTGGCGTACTGAGTATGGGGGACTCCCTCCACAGGACTTATCCCGTTGAGGTTCCAGTCCGGACGGCCCAGCACATCACCCGCCGCGGCATCTCCGCTACTCTTGTTGTCGGACATCCAGAACCCGCCTCCGGTGGCATCGGAGGGAATATCTTTATATGCTGAGGTCCAGTTTGTTATGCGGGTATGGGCGGCATTCATGCCGGTCATTATACTGGTGCGCGTAGGAGTGGACACGGCGCAGGCATAAGCACTTCCGAACACCGTGCTGCGCTCGCTGAGGCGCTGCATGTTAGGAGTGTTGAAACGAAGATTATTGGGATACAACTCCTCGCCGTACTGCACGCTGCTGTCAACCCAGCCGAAATCATCTACCAAGAAAAAGACGATGTTAGGTTGCTGCGCCTTGTTGGTACAGGCTGCCAGCGGGACGAGTGCCGCAAGACCGGTCAATGCTTTATATTTCATATCTTTTCGAGTAATTCCGGGGGGATGAAAGAGGTGGCGATGGCGGCCACCCCCGAGATGGTCACCACAAGTCGCCGGTCTTTTTTGATGCGCTTGATATATCCTTCAGCGCCCCTGAAAGGGCCGTCGGTGACACGCACCTTGTCGCCTTGCTGATAGACCGAAGGATCCTCGCCGAGGAACTGCAGGCCGGTGCTGCCGGCAGAAGTAACAATGCGGAAAATCTCGAGTTCTTTGTCGGGGACTACGACCGGCAGGTGCTTTTCTTTGTCCCAATACACGAAAAACCGGTGCAAGTCGTTGTCGTACTCGTATTTGCGGATAGTCTCCAGAGTATCCAGATCGGTATGGACAAACACATAAGAAGGGAGAATGGTCTGAGAATAATACTCAATATCCTTTGCGTCAAGCATTTCTTTTACCTGCCCAACCCTGTTCCAGAACACGCGAAGCGCATACCAATGAAGCTCTTTGTCCATATTTTTCTCAAATATAAATATAATTTAGGAGAAAATTGTTTATATTCGCATTGTGCCTAAAATTTATTAAAACAATACACTATGATTTACAACAGTTTCACCACCAAAGTAATGACGGCTTTTGCCGCCATCGTACTGGGAGTTGCCGCCCTGTCGGTTAACTCATGTAAGAAGCCGGAACCTTCCGAGATTCCCGTGACGGACATAACTGTAAGCAGCGCAACTCTGACGGTCAAAGAGGGAGAAAGCGCTACCATCAGTTTCACCGTGTCTCCCAGCGATGCCTCCAAAGATGGCATAACTTTCACTTCAAGCGACACTTCCGTCGTGACTGTTGACAAGAACGGTGTTGTGACCGCGGTAGGCCCCGGCACTGCCACCATCACCATCACATCCAAAGATGGCAAGGTCACAGCTACCATCACCGTAACGGTAGAAGCCAAGACCGTTGCGGTTACAGGCATTTCTCTTGACAAGACTTCAATTACCATCGGCGTTGGCGAGACCCAGGCCCTCGTGGCCAACATAGAGCCGTCCAACGCCACCAACAAGAAAGTCAACTGGACTTCCAACGACTCCGCCATCGCTTCGGTCGATGACGAGGGTAATGTCACCGGCAAGGGAGTAGGCTCCGCCACCATCATAGCCACCACGGCAGACGGAGGCAAAAAGGCCACCTGCTCGGTTAAGGTAACCTCTTCCAGCTCCACGGTCGCCGTGACCGGCATAAAGCTGGACAAGTCGTCCATTACCATCGGCGTAGGTGAAAGCCAGACTCTCGTAGCTACGATCGAGCCGTCCAACGCCACCAATAAAAAAGTCAACTGGGCTACCAATGACTCTGCCATCGCCACCGTCGATGACAACGGCACCGTCACCGGCAAGGGCGTAGGCAATGCCACCATCATAGCCACCACGGCCGATGGAGGCAAAAAGGCCACCTGCTCGGTTAAGGTAACCGCTTCCAGCTCCACGGTCGCCGTCACAGGAGTCACTCTCGACAAGTCCACTCTTACAATGACCGTGGGAGAAGATGTAACTCTTAAGGCCACAGTCAAACCGGACGACGCCACCGACAAGACCGTCACCTGGGCTTCCGACAAGACTTCCGTAGCCACCGTAGATGAAAACGGTAAAGTATCGGCCAAGGCTGCCGGTACGGCCGTTATCACCGTTACCACCAAGGACGGAGGCAAGACTGCCAAGTGTACTGTTACCGTCAAGGCCGCTTCGGTAGCGGTAACCGGAGTCAGCCTGGACAAGACCACCCTCACGCTCACAGAGGGCGAGAGCGCGACGCTCAAGGCCACCGTCAAACCAGACGATGCTTCCAACAAGCAGGTTACCTGGTCCTCCGACAAAGAATCGGTTGCCACCGTAGATGAAAACGGTAAAGTAACTGCCAAGGCCGCCGGTACGGCCGTTATCACCGTTACCACCAAGGACGGAGGCAAGACTGCCAAGTGTACCGTCACAGTAAAGGCCGGCACAGTGGCAGTAACCGGAGTGTCTCTTGACAAGACCAGTCTGGCCATGAAGATTGGCGAGACCGCTATCCTCAACGCCACCGTCAAGCCCGACAATGCTTCCAACAAGCAGGTTACCTGGTCTTCGGACAAGACTTCCATAGCCACCGTTGACGAAAACGGCAAGGTGGAGGCCAAAGCAGCAGGAAGCGCCACCATTACCGTCACCACCAAGGACGGAGGCAAGAAGGCCACCTGCGCGGTAAGCGTCACCGCTCCTACCATCGAGCTCCGCACCCAGTTCCTTGAGGACAAGACAACTGCGGCAACCTTCGGCGACGTTATCCATTTCAAGTACGGCACCAACTATCGCGGCACCGCCAACGAGTTCCTGGTAGTTCCCTGGGACTACAACAAGAACAACGTTGTTGATGACACCGACGCCTCGCACTATACCGCCACATCGTCAAAGACCGCAAACGTAACTGTAACTAAAGAAAAGATAGGATCTCACTATGCGTTTGTAGTAAAGGCAGTTTTGAATCCTACATCTTCTCCGGAAGCCTTCAGCGACCTTACATTTACATACACCGGCCCGGGAGGGACAAAGATCACCAAATCTACCAGACTTTGTATTGCCAGTTCATCCGCTACTTCCGCATTCAGCTATAAGCTGAAGGGAACACAAAAAGTTGGATCGGATGTTGACTTGACCAGCGGCGCCTTCACTTACACTATGCAGAAGTCGGGAGACGATGGCTATATGAGAGTCTGGGTCAACTTCGACGACTTGAAGTATGGCGTGCCCGACACCAAAAATATGGCTTCTTACACTTACAGTAATTCCAAGTCTTCTGTCGTTGGCATGTCCGAGTATACTAACAGCGCCTCCAACAACCCGTATGTAGAACTCACATACAAGGATGTCGGAACTTCCAATGTCAGCGTTAAATACATCGACTACAAAGGCAACAAGCTTGACAAGACCGTCAAGATTACCGTGAATAAAAATTATCTTGCTGGAAGTGACCGTATTGACTATAGCTCCACCAACAGCAACAACTCCACCGCCAACCGTTACTTCCTGCCTGTGAACAAGGCCCTCGGTCTATACGTACGCAAGGGCGACGGTAATATGTATGATACTAACGACCTTGTTGACATAACCTGGAGCGTGTCCAACAGTAATGTAACGCTGAGCTCATCTACATCCCAGGGGTGCCGCTACTGTCAGATTACGGGCAAGACTCCCGGCGATGTTACAGTTACGGCCAAGGGTAAGGACGGCTCTACCAGAAGCTACTTCGTAACAGTGTATAAGGAAATCACCACACTCACACCTAATTCCACAACATTCATAATCTCAAAGGGTGATACCCATACGATGACACCGGGCGTAGATTTTACCATCTCTCCTTCCGACGCCACCTACCAGAAAGTGAGTGACTTTAACTGGCGTTCTACCAACAGCGGTTTTGCTTCCGTCGGCGAGAAGGACGGTCTTGTCACCGCCAAAGCAACGGGAACCACCGAAATACAATTAATGCCAAACAAGGGAAGCTGGTCATCAGGTTCTGACTATAAGAAGGCAAGATTCTTCCAGGTCGTGGAGCCATATGTTGAGGTCAGGTCCGGCTGCGCTACCCTGCCTAATGATACCAGAATTGCGTATGACGGTAATGTTACTCTTGTTGTCGGAGACAAAGTGAGTGTAGGTCTGTCCGATTCCGTCGGTAACAACTATAATGTCATGGGTGACACAAAATGGAACAGCAGTACGACATCCACTTACAGCGTAAGCTTGACTCCACAAAATTACGCTGGCGCTGGTTATCTGGACATTACGGCAAAAAGCGCCGGCACTGCTGTCGTTAATGTAATCGATGCAGGTGACAACGGTTATTTGAGAGTAAGAATCAATGTTAAGGTTGTGTCCAAGTTCACCTGGGCCAGTTCAGATATCGTAGCCAACTCCCCAGGCAACAGCAGGCCGCAAGATTCTCCTGGCTATATGGCGAAAGGGACAACACAGACAATTTACGCGTATAACGGCAATACAACATCGGCCAACGCTTATACAAGCGATTCTTCCAAGAGTATTTTATGGAAGAGTTCCAACACGTCTATTGCTACCGTAAGCCCCTCTGCTGGCAGTTCAACGGTAGTGACGGCCGTAGGCCCCGGCAAGGTGAAGATAACCGGAGTTGACAGCAACGGCGCTGAGCGTTCCACATGGATTCAGGTCTATAATGCAGTCACTGGAATCACTGCCAATAGTAAACCTTATCTTGTTGGTTACCATCAAAGTGATGTAACCAAGCAGATGACCTATGGGACGGATTACACTCTGAGTCCCAGCAATGCCTCATATACCAGCGCGGATAATTTCTTGTGGAAATCAGGCGACACGTCTAAAGCCGAGGTCGGCTATAATACAGGCTTGGTCACTATCCATTCGAGTTCCTTTACAGGTCCTGTGGATATTACTGCCGTTCCCAACCCGGACGGAAAGAAAGTGGGATACAAAAAGGTCAGGACCGTCAAGGTCGTCACTTGGAAAGGGTATTCTACTGCATCCTGGTCAACCAGTTCAGGCACTTTACAGGGGAGTGACGGAACAAAAGAAAAAGAAGGTATTTATCATTTCGTTAATAACACTACGGTTAAACTGGATAAGGATCAACGAGCAAATATAAAGTTCTATAATATTTTAGATAAAACGCCAATTGGTGATGCAAATTATCAAGTTACCAGTTCAAATTCAAGCATCGTCACGGCTGGTGCAGTCAATGACTTTACGTCCAGTAATGGAAACTATGTGACTCTAATGCCGAAAGCTACAGGAAAAGCCACTATCACTATGAAGATAGTCGATGTTGACCACTATTTTGTTATGACTTTCACTGTTCAAGTTATTTAGAACAAGACTCTGATGTGCATCGAGGCCGGCCGGGCGCAAAGCCTGCGCCGGCCTCTTTGTATCCGGAGGGCAGCATCTAAGGGTCTATCTGGGAGTCCTTGAGGCCGAGGAAGTAGAGTATGCCGTCAAGGCCGATGGTCGAAAGATTCTGGTCGGCCGTAGCTTTGACTTTAGGTTTGGCGTGATAAGCTATGCCAAGTCCTGCAAGGCCCAGCATAGGCAGATCGTTGGCACCGTCTCCCACTGCTACAGCCTGCTCCAGATGGATATTCTCAACCTGGCACAGGAGCTTCAGCAATTCTGCTTTGCGCGCTCCGTCAACAACCTCGCCAAGATAACGTCCGGTAAGCTTGCCGTCCACAATTTCAAGTTCGTTGGCATATACATAGTCAAAGCCGAATTTCATCTTGAGGTAGTTGCCGAAATAGGTAAATCCTCCTGAAAGGATGGCAGTCTTGTAGCCCACCATCTTGAGGATGCGCATCATACGCTCAAGACCTTCGTTGTAAGGCAGGTTGCGGGCTATATCTTCCATCACGCTCTCGTCAAGTCCTTTCAGAAGCGCCACCCGGCGGGTGAAACTCTCTTTGAAATCTATCTCACCGCGCATGGCCGAGGCTGTGATGGCCTTCACCTGCTCCCCTACTCCATGCCTGTCAGCCAGTTCGTCTATGCATTCGGTACCGATAAGGGTGGAGTCCATATCGAAGCATATCAGCCTTCGGGACCGGCGGTAAATATCGTCTTTCTGGAAAGAAATATCCAGGCCCGAACCCGAGCGCGAAATTAGTTCTTTCTGGAATGCCAGCTTGTCATCCTGTGAAAGCTGGCCGCGAATGGAAAGCTCGATACAGGACTTCCCCACCGGGTTATCAAGCGGCATACGGCCGGTAAGGCGTTTGATCGCGTCGATATTCAAACCGTGAGCGGTTATAACTGAGCTTACCTCGGCTATCTCGGCCGCAGTAACCTCGCGCCCTAAGAGGGTGACGATGTAACGGTTACGCCCCTGACGGGCCACCCACGCATCGTACTGCTCCCTTTCGATGGGAGTAAAACGGATCTGCACACCCAGCCGGGAAGCCTCGAAGAGAAGGTCCTTCATTATGAAGCCCGACTGCTCCGTGGTGGTACGGAACAAAATACCCAATACCAGCGACTTATGAATGTTTGACTGGCCTATGTCAAGCACGAATGCATCGTACCTGGCAAGTATGCCCATCAGTGCCGCAGTAAGGCCCGGCTTGTCGTCGCCGGAAATATTGACTTGTATTATCTCTATCATTTACAGTCCGAGTTTCTTGAAGAAATCGTTGCCCTTGTCGTCAACCAGTATGAATGCCGGGAAGTCTTCGACACGGATCTTCCAGACCGCCTCCATACCGAGCTCGGGGTATTCCACGCACTCGATAGACTTGATGTTATCCTGCGCAAGGATAGCCGCTACGCCTCCGATGGTTCCGAGGTAAAATCCGCCATGCTTTTTGCAGGCATCGGTGACCTGCTGGGTGCGGTTGCCCTTTGCAATCATCACAAGCGAAGCGCCATTGGCCTGGAATTCATCGACATACGGGTCCATACGGTTGGCCGTGGTCGGGCCCATGGAGCCGCAGGGATATCCTTCCGGGGTCTTGGCAGGGCCGGCATAAAGCACCGGGTGGTCCTTGAAGTACTGCGGCAGGCCTTCGCCGGCATCGAGTCTGGCCTTAAGCTTGGCGTGGGCGATGTCGCGGGCCACAATGATGGTACCGTTAAGGTTTACGCGGGTGCTGACCGGGTACTTCGTAAGCTCGGCACGCACGGCGTCGATACCCTTGTCGAGGTCGATTACGATTCCCTTAGGGCCTTCGCCGGGACGGCGGTACTCCTCCGGAATCAGCTCCGAGGGGTTCATGTCCATTTTCTCTATCCACACGCCGTCGGCATTGATTTTCGACTTGATGTTGCGGTCGGCCGAGCAGCTCACGCCCATACCGATCGGGCAACTGGCGCCGTGGCGGGGCAGACGGATCACGCGGATGTCGTGGGCCAGGTATTTCCCGCCGAACTGGGCTCCGAGGCCGATTTTGGCCGACTCCTTAAGGAGTTTCTGCTCAAGGTCGATGTCGCGGAAAGCCCGGCCGGTCTCATCTCCGGTGGTGGGAAGGTTGTCGTAATACTTTATGCTGGCGAGCTTCACGGTAAGGAGGTTCTTCTCCGCAGATGTTCCGCCGATAACGAATGCAATATGGTAGGGAGGGCAGGCAGCCGTACCGAGACTCTTCATCTTCTCGACAAGGAACGGAAGGAGAGTCCCTTCGTTCTGGATCGTAGCTTTGGTCATCGGATAGAAATAGGTCTTGTTAGCGCTGCCGCCGCCCTTGGCGACCATCACGAAGCGGTACTCGTTGCCCTGGGTGGCCTCGATGTCGATCTGGGCGGGAAGGTTGCACCTTGTGTTGACCTCGTTGTACATATCCAGAGGGGCGTTCTGGCTGTAGCGGAGATTCTCCTGCGTGAAGGTATTGAACACACCGCGGCTCAGGGCCTCTTCGTCTTCGAATCCGGTCCATACGCCCTGGCCCTTCTCGCCGTGGATAATGGCCGTGCCGGTGTCCTGGCAGAACGGCAGCACGCCCTTGACGGCAGTCTCTGCGTTGCGGAGGAACTGCAAGGCAACGTACTTGTCGTTTTCGGATGCCTCGGGGTCCTGAAGTATCTTTGCAACCTGCTCGTTGTGAGAGCGGCGCAGCATGAACTCGCAATCGTGGAAGGACTGCTGTGCCACAAGCGTAAGGGCCTCGGGAGAAACTTCCAGGATGGTTTTCCCACCGCAGCCGCAATGGCCGCCGAACTTGGATGTCTTCACAAGCTTTTCAGACCCCGGAATCTTGTAGTACTCGGTTGTGTCGGCACCGAGCTGGAACATCGGTGCATATTTGAATTCTGCCATATCTTTATTGGTTCATTAAAAATTCTTTCATAAAGGCATTCAGGTCGCCGTCAAGAACTCCCTGGGTATCGGCGGTTTCCCAGCCGGTGCGCAGGTCCTTGACCATACGGTAGGGATGCAGGACGTAAGAGCGTATCTGGCTCCCCCATTCAATCCGCTTTTTCTGCCCTTCAAGCTCAGCCTGCTTCTCCTGGCGCTTCTTGAGCTCTATGTCGTAGAGGCGTGACTTAAGTATGAGCAGAGCCCGCTGCCTGTTGTCTTGCTGGGAACGGGTTTCGGTATTCTCGACGGTTATTCCGGTGGGAATGTGCCTTACACGTACTCCGGTCTCGACCTTGTTGACGTTCTGTCCGCCGTGACCGCCGCTGCGGAAAGTGTCCCACTCAATGTCCGAAGGGTTGATTTCGATGTTGATGCTGTCATCCACAAGAGGATAGACGAAAACGCTGCTGAATGTGGTCTGGCGCTTGCCCTGAGCATTGAAAGGAGATATACGCACCAGGCGGTGGACCCCCGACTCCGACTTAAGATAACCGTAGGCGAAGTCACCTTCGAACTGGACGGTACAAGACTTGATGCCGGCCTCGTCGCCCTCGATGAGCTCGGTGGTGGTCATCTTGTAGCCGTTTCGCTCGCCCCAGCGTATGTACATACGCATAAGCATCGCGCTCCAGTCGTTGGCTTCGGTACCGCCGGCGCCGGAATTGATGGTGAGCACGGCTCCGAGGTTGTCGCCCTCGGCGCCCAGCATATTCTTGAGTTCCAGGTCTTCCAGGGCGCCGAGGGCCGAGGCGTAGGCCTCGTCGGTCTCGGCCCCTTCGGGGTCAAGTTCAAGAAGCACTTCCAGGTCATCGACGCTCGACTTAAGCTTATCGAAAGCGGTAACCCACGATTTAACGGAATTCAAGTCTTTGAGGAAGAGCTCCGCCGCCTTGGGATCGTCCCAGAAGCCACTTTCGTGGGTGCGGGCTTCCTTGTCGGCCACCTCACTGCGCCGCGCGCTGATTTTCAGATATTTGTGAAGCGCCTCGACGCGGGTCTGGAGATCTTTGACTTGTTCCTGACTTATCATAGCTTACAAATATAACTATTTTTCAGATACGTCCTGCCGCCTTGCCGAAGCTGATTATATAGTCGGCGCTGCCCTCGATTCCGAGTATCGACGCATCTACGCACAGGTCGTAGTTGGAGGCCACGCCCCAGTTATCCCCCATCGTAATGAGGTCGTAATAGTCTTTACGGCGGCGGTCTTTCTTGCGTATCAGGTCTTCGGCATCCTCGAGGCTTATGCCGAGGCGGGCGACGATATTCTTCTTGCGCACTTCAAGGGGCGCCGACACGAACACGTCGAGGGTCTTGAACTCCCGGAGCACATAGTCGGAGGCACGTCCCACAAAGATGGCGCTCCCCTGCGAGGCCAGGTCGCGGATAGTCTCGCTCTGGATTTGGAACAAGTCTCCGTCGCCCAGCATATTGCCCGAAAAGTCTCCGTACTGGGGAGCCCCGAACATACCGCCGAGCTTGAGGAAACTCCGTCTTTCGTCGGTCT
The DNA here is from genome assembly GCA_017651465.1 of Bacteroidales bacterium. GTDB lineage: Bacteria > Bacteroidota > Bacteroidia > Bacteroidales > UBA932 > Cryptobacteroides. The sequence goes on along the minus strand of JAGCCX010000011.1, from coordinate 26,039 downwards.
GCTTGAACAATGCCTCGCTCAGGCCGCTCTTCTCTGCGGCCTTGATGAGCAGCTCGCGGTCATATACCGCAATGCCCAGACGTTCGCCAAGCGCGGTAGCAACCTGCTTGCCGCCGCTTCCGAACTGTCTTCCGATGTTGATTATGATGTGTTTGTCCATAGCTATACTGCGCTGCCCAGCGATGAAGCGTCTTCCCCGTCGCTCAGGCGGTTAAACTTGCGGAACAGATGAATTATGAAAATCGCCGACACCACTATGCTCAGGAGGTCGGAGATGGGGAAACTGAGCCAGACTCCCGTCTCGCTGAACCACAGGGGCAGAGAGTACAAGAGCGGCAGGAGGAAAATGAGCTGGCGCGAGAGCGAAAGGAATATCGATTTCTTCACCATCCCCAGGCACTGGAAGAGGTTGGACGACACAATGCCGAACCCCACCAGGGCCAGGCCCGAATTCATATACCGCAGGCCCTTGGACGAAAGGGCCGAGAGCTCGGGATCGTTGGTGAAAAGGCTCACGGCCGCCTCGGGCAGGAACATAGAGATCAGGAAACAAATGCCCGTAACCAAAACCTCCCACTTGGCCGTAAGGATGAAAACCTCCTTGACCCTATGATACTGCCGCGCTCCGAAATTATAGCCTGCAATGGGCTGCAGCCCCTGATTGAATCCCATACAGATCATAATGAAGAGCATCGTGAAGCGGTTCACTATTCCGTAGGCTCCGATGGCCAGGTCGCCTGCGTACTTGCGAAGCTGCTGGTTGACGAACAGGGCCACCAGGCTGGCCGCGCAGTTCATAAGGAAGGGGGCCAGGCCTATGGCCAGCGACTGCTTGGCTATGCGCTTGTCGATGGTGAAGACCGGCTTGTTGAAGTGCAGGAAATGGCTCTTGTCGGAGAGGAACTTGAGCGTATAGGCAAGGGCCATCAGCTGGCAGATAACCGTAGCGAGCGCAGCTCCGCTGATGCCCATATTGAATACGAAGATGAAGAGCGGATCGAGCAGGGCGTTGGATATGACCGTAAAGAGGGTGAGCCCCATAGCCGTCTTGGGATGCCCGGAGCTGCGGATTATTCCGTTGAACCCGTGCATCAGGTGCGAGAAAGTATTGCCCAGGATGATGATGGTCATATAGTCCCGGGCGAAGGGAATGGTCCGCTCGCTCGCCCCGAAGAAATAGAGTATAGGGTCGAGGAAGACAAGGGCGACGACGGTGAACAACACGCCTATCAAGATATTGAGCGTGAGCGTGTTGGAGAGCACTTTGCCGGCCGCCTCGTAGTTTTTCTGCCCCAGCAGGATGGAGATCAGCGTCATAGCGCCCACGCCTACCAGCGTACCCAGGGCTATGCTGATGTTCATCAGGGGGAAGGTCACCGCGAGCCCCGATATGGCATACGGTCCTACCTCGGGAATGTGCCCGATGTAGATACTGTCCACCATATTGTATAGCGAAGCCGCCGTCTGGGCTATTATGCCCGGGACGGCGTACTTTCTGAGCAGCGTGCCGATGCGTTCGGTACCCAGCTCAAGCGGGGCGGATGCGGACGAGGCCATACTACTTGGGTGCCGCAACCAGTTCTACGTCGAATCGCAAAGGAGAATAACCGGGGATGGAGTTTCCGGAACCCTTGTAGCCATACCCCAGAGGGGAATAGAATATGCCTGTACCCTTTTCGAACGATTTCATTTTGAAAAGGGTGCGGGCGAAGCCCTTGATGATAGAGTTGCTGTCGGAGCCCATAGTGGTCTTGGACCACTCGTCACCCATCTGAACCGACACGGGCTCATAGCTGCGGCCCTCGTTGTAGATGCCGTAGAAGATGGCCGTATCCCTTATGGTAGTGTCGAATACCTTGCCGTCGAGAAGGCGCCCTATGTAATTGATATACACCGTAGTATCCCTAAGGGTCACAGTGTCCGAGGGGGCCTGGGTCTGGACGTAGTAGAAGCCGTGGGCTCCCGACGAATCGGCCCTGGCCTTAGATACGCTGGTGCCGAACTCCTCGCTGAAGTTGCGCACTATGTAGCGGCTTATGGAATCAATCTCCCACTCGTTCACGTAGTCGAAAAACTCCACCAGTTCGAGGTCGTAAATGCCAGTGTCGCCGTTCTTGGACTGGTCTGCGGCCAGATACTCCGCCTCGGTGTCGAAACGGGTGTAATTGAGCAGCCACGAGGGAATCATCACCTTGCGCCTGCCGCCGGGCTTCATCCCCTTAAGGGCGTCTTCGAGGCCGGAATAGATACCCTTGGCATACCAAACCTGAGGGCCGTAGTAGTAGGTTTCGTTATAAGTTCCCAGCTGCTGGGACACTTTTTCGAGGGTGGTGGACGAAATGGTGCCGTCGAGGTTGGAGTAGGAATAATTGACCCTCAGATAGAGGGAGTCGCCGAACTCGCCCAGGGTATTGCCGGCACCCGGGTCTTCCTCCAGGATCCAGGCCCCGAGCGGAGTTTGCTTCCACAGATATTCGGGATGCTTTTGCTTCTGTACGTGCACCCAGGCATCCAGATAGCGCTTGGTGGCGTCTGTGCTCAACGACGAAGGCGATTTGGCGCAACCGGCAGCAAGACAAGCCAGAATGGCCGTGATTATTATATATTTCTTCATTTTTCTATGGCGTAATTCTCCCGCATAAACCGTGCCGCTACGTCCTCGATATAGGCTTGGGCCAGGGAGGGCGAGGCTATGTCGTCGGGAATGAGTATCTTGCCTCCGGAAGCCTGCTCGTGGCCTCCGCCGTGGAAGCTCTGTACGGCAAGCTCCCGCGCCGACACGCCCCTCTTGGAGCGCAGCGACACTCTCAGGCGGCCGTCTTCCTCGCGGGCCAGGATACTCAGTTTGATATCTTTGATGGTAAGGGGAATATTCACGAAGCCCTCGGTCTCCCCGTCCAGCAGGGCGTGGCGCTCGTAAAAACTCTTGTCGAGCACCGTCACCGCCACGCCGCAGGAGAGCAGGCTCATCTTGGAGCTGAGCATTTCGCCCTGCGCGGCAATGCGGTTGGGGCGCTCGCTGAAGTAGAGCTTGTCGATAAGGTCGCCCCGGTCAACTCCCGCCGCCAGCAGCTCGGAGGCCATACGCAGCGTACCGGGAAATACCGAATTGGCAAAATTGTTGGTGTCGGTGGTCATACCGCACATAAGGGCCGTGGCCGCAGGCAGCGGCAGCCTGGAAGCGTCGGAGTCGATATCCGGCATCTGCAGGAGCAGATTGTACAAGAGCTCGCAGGCCGACGATACCCCGGTGCTGCTGAAGCACAGGTCGAACTCCTCCAGTGCGGGCGCCTGATGATGATCCACCAGCACCTTGCGGCCCGGGCAGGAGCGAAGGGCCTCTTCCAGGCCCTCGGTGCGCGAGAGGGTATTGAAATCCAGGCAGAAAAGCAAATCGGTACGGCGCAGCCTCTCTCCGGCCTCAAGCGGATTGGACCGGGCGTCGATCACTCTCAGGGGAGCCTGGTCGAAGATGAACTGTATCGAGGCGGGAGCAGCGTCGGGAAGGATGATGAGGGCGTCTTTGCCACGGCAGAGCGATGCGTAGAGGGCCGCGGCCACCACGCATCCCGCCGCATCCCCGTCGGGACGGGCGTGACAAACGGCAGAGATAACTTCTGCCGAATCAATCCACTTGCTTAACAGCAAAGCATTTTCGCGCTCAATCACGACGCAAATTTAGCAATAATATTGCATTTCATAAATCATTTTTATAACTTTGTCAGACTTTGGAAACAAATAAAAACACATAAAATGAATAAAGCACTTAAGATCGTTCTGGAGGTTCTCCTCTTCATCGGAATCATTGCTCTGGTGTACCTTATCTACAGCAGCATTATGAAGCCCGTCAACTTCAACAAGCAAAAAGAAAGACGTGAGACGGTCGCCATCCAGCGGCTGAAAGACATCCGTACGCTGCAGGTAGCCTACAAGAGCGTGAACGGCAAGTTCGTTTCCACCATCGACTCCCTGAAGAATTTCTACGAGAACGGCAAAATGGCTGTGGTGATGCAAATCGGTTCGGCCGACGACTCAGTGGCCTGGGCCCACACCGAGAAGGTCAAGAAGGCCAACCGCAAAATCACTCCCGAGAAGCTCCTTGAAATGTACGAGGCCGGAGATAAGAACCTGGTGTTCTCCGTGGTGACTCAAATCCCCGTCAAAGACACGCTCTTCACCAGCCGCGAGGATTTCTGCATCGACTCCCTCAAGACCATCCCCTTCTCCGGCGGCGCTCCCGTAGAAATGACCGCAGAGACCCATATGGTTTCAGGTGTTCCCGTGCCCCTCTTCGAGGCCAAAATGCCTTACAAGCTCCTCCTCAAGGGTCTGGACAACCAGTTGCGTATCAATCTCGACGCCGACCGCAAAGACCAGAATAAGTACGAGGGTCTGCAGGTGGGCAGCGTTACCGCTCCTAACAACAACGCCGGTAACTGGGAGTAGAAGCGGTGTTTACCCTCGTTCCCGTCAATTTCTTCAATCCGGCATCGGCTCGTGAAGCCTTGGCCGGGATTGGCAAGATAACGGACGGACAAGAGGTTTTGTACAAAGATATTCCGCAGTATTCTGCGGTGCTGATATATACTTCCGACGGAAACAGCCTTCCGCCGGAAGTATTTTTTATCCTCGAGGAACTCCCCTATTGCCAGGAGTACAACAAGCTGCTCTGCACCTGGAAGGGAGGAGTGCTTACGCTTGGGGTAGCCCAGGGCCGGAGCCTGCTGCTGGCCAACGAGTTCAAAGCCCCCGACTTTACCACGGCCCAGTATTATATCTTCCTGGCGCTTAAGTCTTTGCAGCTCAATCCCGAGGTTACCACAATCCACTTCAGGCACCCTCTTCCCGAGGATTCCGAAATGTCTCTCTACCGATATTTCAAGGCGGTGGACTGCCGCAACAGCCAATGAGAATAATCGGCGGACGCCTAAAAGGCAAGACCATCAACCCTCCTATGGGTTACAAGGCGAGGCCCACCACCGACTTTGCCCGGGAAGGGCTTTTCAATATCCTCGATAACGAGTACGAATTCGACGACCTCAAGGTGCTCGACTTGTTCGGAGGCACCGGGGCCGTGTCGTTCGAGTTCGCATCTCGCGGGGCGGGCAGGGTTTGGTGCGTGGAGATGGCCCGTGACAATGCCGCTTTTATCAAGCGCGAGGCGGCGCGCCTGGGCCTTGACAACGTAACCGTCGTTCACGCCAACGTTTTTGATTTTCTGGATATCTGCAGACAGCGCTTCGACATTGTTTTTGCCGATCCCCCTTACGCCATCGACGGCCTGGATGGCATTCCCGACAAGGTTATGGAACGCGGCCTTCTGCATCCCGGCGGGTATTTCATTCTCGAGCACGGCGGGGAGCATTCTTTCTCCTCCCATCCCTTTTTTGTAAAGGAACGCTCGTACGGCCGCGTCCACTTCAGCTTCTTCGAAGCCCCTGGCGAGTAAGCTTTTTTTTAGGGGGGGCACCGTCCGCAGCGTGATTTCTCCTCGGAGGGCCTCAGACAGTCCCCGCCAGCCGTTCGACTCCCCACCGGAAGGCCTTAGAGCCGCACCTCTCCCGGCGGCAGCGTGATTTTCCTAGGGCCGTAAACTGTATCTACCTGATAATCAGCCAGAACAGAAATCGCTATAGTTTTTCAGGACTATAGCGATTATAGTTCTTGTTGAGTATAAGCACTTTACGTTTTACGGCCATTTTGCAGCTTTGCATATTATCCATATAATTCCCATATTTACAACACTAAATTGAACTATGAAATGGCTACTAAACGTACTTTTGCCGCTAACACCCTCATTCACTGTTATCAGAATACCGTCAACGGTTATTTGCTATTCTACAGTGTCAGTGATTTCCTGGTGTATTTTACTCATTTATGCGTTTCGGCCACGCGCCACAAAATAACTGTTGCTGCCTTGTGCATAATGATCGACCATATCCACTCCGGCGTAAAAGCCTCGGAGCCGGGTAATTTGTCGGCCTTCATTCGTGAAGTATCTTCAGAATACTCTTATTCCGACACTTGCACTTGCCACAGAAGCGGGAATCTCTTTAACAGACCCTTCGGAAGCGCGCCTAAAATCGGCGATAAAAAGGTCAGGACCAATATAATCTACATCGGCAATAACCCTGTAGAGCGAAAACTATGCTTCAAGGCCGTAGAGTATCGATGGAATTTTCTTGCCTATGCCTGCAGTGATCACCCGTTCTCTGAAAAACTGGTCATAAGAAAGGCTTCCTGGCATATGAAGAAGGCCGTCAAAGAAGTTAGGGCTGAGCATAAACGGCAAACAGCTCTCTCCTATAATCAGCTCCAGCGCCTCTTTAAGCCGTTGTCAAACAAAGAGAAACTTCAGTTGGTGGATCACATTATCTCGTTGTACAACGTTATAGATTATGAGTATTCGGCCAGTTTCTTCGGCGGGTTTGACCAAATGCTGAAAGCTATGGAGTACAATACGGGCAGCGAATATGATATAAGTGAGAACTTCGTGGGCCGCTCCGATGAATGCTATTCCAAAATAAGCGCCTGGTTAATTAAGAATTTGAAACTGAAGGATGTGCACGAGGTGTTCCTTAAATCGGAACAGGAACGTGAAGAGCTAATGTGGACTATATATCATAATACGGGCATAAATAAGAGGCAACTTGCAAAGTATTTGCGGTTAAATATTGTTTTTCGATAAAAATGTGTTAACTTAGCATAACTAATATAGTATGTTTATGAGAAGAGTATTTGCTTTGGCCATTTTGGCGGCATTTTGTGTAATGTGCACCAGCGCTCCCCAGCTTCCGGACTCATTGAAAGGTACTTGGAGCGGAGAGATTGATGGTCTGGGACTTTCCCTCCAGATGCACCTGGGCGATACCTGCACGGTTGACTCCCCCGACCAGGAAGCATACGGTTTTAAAGCCGTGGTTAAAAAGGCTGACGGGGAATCGGTAAGCGTAAAGTTCCCCGAGTTCCACGCCTCTTTCGAGGGCAAGCTACAGGGCGATTCGCTGATCGGCCGATTCTCGCAGATGGGCCTGAAAAAGCAATTACGGATGGGCCGCGGGGAGATTGTGCGCCTCCGCCCCCAAACTCCCGAGGAGCCCTTCCCGTATAACACCGAAGAAGTTACATTTGCCGACGGAGACGTGTCGCTTGCCGGCACTCTTTGCCTCCCCGAGGCCTCCGACGCCCCTGTAGTGGTGATGGTAAGCGGCAGCGGCAAGCAGGACAGGGACGAGAGCCTTATGGGACATAAACCCTTTGCGGTACTCGCCGATGCCCTTGCACGCGCCGGTATCCCCTCGCTCCGCTACGACGACAGAGAGTGCGGCGGCTCGACAGGCGTGTTTGCCGATGCCACCACCGCCGATTTTGCCCTGGACGCTGCCTCGGCCGTGCAGTTCCTGCGCTCCCGCGGCTATTCAAAAGTGGGCATACTCGGACATAGCGAGGGCGGCACCATAGCCCTGATGCTCGCAGGCGCTGAAGAGCCCTCGGAAGGCTCGCCCGACTTCATAATCAGCCTGGCCGGAATGGCCGACAGGGGTGACAGCACGCTGCTTCGCCAGATGACCAAAATGATCATCCTCAACGGAGCCCCCGAGAAAGCCGCGGAATTCGCCGCCAAAATAACATACAAGAAAACTGTCAAGGCGGGAGGCAAATGGATGGAGTCTTTCATTGCCCTCGATCCCGCGCCCTACATCAGCCGTATCAATTGCCCTGTGCTCGCCCTCAACGGTGAGAAAGACAGCCAGGTCATCCCGGAATACAACCTCTCCAAGATAGAGGCGTTGTGCCCCGGGGCCGACTGCCGCCTGTATCCCGACCTCAACCACCTTTTCCAGCATTGCAAAACCGGCCTTGGCACCGAGTATGCCAAGATAGAGGAGACTATGTCGGAAGAGGTGATTGCAGACATTATAGAGTGGATCAAGAAACTCTAAATGGCTGAAACAGAAAAGCATCCATTCGAGCCTTTCCTGCCCGCTGGAGCAAGGGTGCTGTTCCTGGGCAGTTTCCCGCCGCAGAAAAAGCGCTGGTGCATAGATTTCTTTTATCCGAATTATATCAACGACTTCTGGAGAATCTGCGGATTGTTGTTTTATGACGACCGGGAGCACTTTATACTACCCGGAGCAAAGCGCTTCGACAAAGACAGGATAATTGAATTCTGCAAGCATCAGGGAATTGCCCTGTTCGATACGGCAACGGCGGTAAGGCGGCTGCAAGACAATGCATCCGACAAATACCTCGAGATTACAGAGCCCACAGATATTGCCGCCCTGCTGGTAAAGATACCTGAATGTGAATCAATTGCGGCAACAGGTCAAAAGGCGGCCGAAATCTTGGCCGGGCACTTTGGCTGCGAGCTCCCTACCATAGGTGATTATAAGGCAGTTAACTACCGCGGGAGGGAGCTCCGCTTTTGGAGAATGCCCTCCACCTCCAGAGCATACCCTCTCCCGCTTGAAAAGAAGGCGGAAGTTTACAGTCGCTTGTTCGACTCTCTAACCGGCCGTAAAGAATTCTGATATACTGAGCCCGGCAGATACAGTATCGCCCTAAACCGCCCGCTACAGGCCGTGGCCCTTGGCCTGGTCCCAGAGGGCGTCCATATCGGCGAGCGTAGCGTCGGAGAGGCTGCGCCCCTGGGCCTTGATGGAAGCCTCGATATAGTTGAAACGGCGGCGGAATTTGCTGCAGGAGGCCCCAAGAGCCACTTCGGCGTCAACTCCGTAGAGGCGTGCGGCATTGATAACGGCAAAGAGCAGATCGCCGAATTCTTCCTGCAGGTCAGCCGCAGACGCCGCGGCCTCCTGGACCTCGCCCACTTCCTCTACCACCTTGGCCCACACGTCTTCTTTCTTCTCCCAGTCAAAGCCGCAGCCGCGGGCCTTCTCCTGCATAGCGATGGCTTTGAGCAGGGCGGGCATAGCGTCGGGAATTCCCTCCATTACGGTTTTATTACCGCCCTTCTCGCGGGCCTTTACCAGCTCCCAGGTATCGGCAATCTCCTTGGCCGATGTGGTCTCGCCTTTCTTGTCGCCGAACACGTGGGGGTGACGGAAGATCATCTTCTCGCACACCTTGTCGAGGCAATCGGCTATGTCGAACGCTCCGTCTTCCTGCCCTATCCTGGCATAAAACACCATATGGTAAAGCAGGTCGCCAATCTCTTTTGCAACGCCGGGAGCATCTCCTTTGACTATGGCGTCGCTAAGTTCATAGACCTCCTCCTCGGTGAGGCGCCGTATGCTTTCCATAGTCTGCGCGGCGTTCCACGGACACTGCTCGCGAAGGGCGTCCATTACGTCAAGAAGCCGCCCGAAGGCGGCTAATTTCTCTTCTCTGCTGTGCATAATTACTTACTGACGAACATCACCGCCTCGGCGATGGAGTTCAGCTTGGTATCTACGCTGTCGGCACGGCTGGCAAGGATACAAGGTGCAGTGGTGCCCACGAGCATACCGGCCTGACGGACCCCGGTGCAGAGCTTGCTGTTGGTCTTCCAGAACACATTGGCCGACTCGATGTTGGGGAACAGCAGGCAGTCGGCGTCGCCGGCAACCTCGCTGCGGAGCTTCTTGATCTCTACCGACTCCTGGTCGATGCAGACGTCGAGGGCCAGGGGGCCGTCGCCTATGCAGCCGGGAATCTGGCCGCGGTCGCACATCTTGGCAAGCATAGCTCCCTCGATGCAGGCGGGCATTGAATCGAGCATCTGCTCCGATGCGGCGACAAAGGCAATCTTGGGTTTCTCGATGCCGAACGACCTGGCCACGCCAAGCAGGAATCCGGCGATCTTAACTTTCTGACGGAAGTCGGGCAGGGGCACCACAGCCATATCGCTGAAGAATATAAGCTTGTGATACTGAGGATTCTCCACCACGCTCACGTGGGACAGCAGCCCCTTGGGAGGAAGGAGGCCGGTCTCTTTATTGAGGATGGCGCGAAGAAACTTGTCCGTCGAGCAGAGACCCTTCATAAGTACATCGGCCTCGCCGTCGTGAACCATCTGCACAGCCTGGGCCACAGCCTTGAGCTCCACGGGATTGTCAATCACGGTAAACTTTGATACATTCAGCCCGTTATCGGCACACACGGCGGCTATTTTGGCGGCGTCGCCCACCAAGGTAACACTCACAAAACCCTTCTCAACGGCCTTGTATGCAGCCTCGATGGAATGCTCGTCCACACCCCAGGCCACAACCATACGCTTGCAGATACCTTTAGCTTTAAGGGTCTCGAATACGTCGTTAAAATTCTTGATCATAAACTTTATTCTTCAATTGTTGATACTATCTTCATTGTATCCCTGGCGATGACAAGTTCCTCGTCAGTAGGGATAAGGGCCACCTTGACGGTGGAATCGGGAGCGGAGATGATGGTCTCGGAGCGGGCCGCATCGTTAACCTCGGCGTCGATCTTGACTCCCATATAACCCAACTGCTCGCATACACGCCTGCGCAGCCTGGGATTGTGCTCGCCAATACCGGCGGTAAAGATTATCAGGTCCACGCCGTTCATCTCGGCAATGTAACCGCCCACCAGCTTGACAATGTCGAAGGTGAGCTTCTTGAGCACGATCTTGGCCTTGGGGTCTCCCTGCAGGGCAAGCGCATTCATATCGCGCGCATCCGAACTCACGCCGCTCAGGCCCAGGAAGCCGCTCTTCTTGTTCATTATTTCGGTCATCTGGTCCGGAGTCAGATGCTCTTTCTTCATTATGTAAGGAATGATGTTGGCGTCGATGATGCCGCAGCGCGTGCCCATAATCATACCCTCGAGCGGAGTGAAGCCCATAGAGGTGTCAACGCACTTGCCGTCTTTGATGGCGGTAACCGAGCTGCCGTTGCCTATGTGGCAGGTGATGATCTTGGAGTGCTCCAGGTCGATTCCGGCCAGTTTGGCACCCCGCTGCGACACGTACTGATGACTCGTGCCGTGGGCGCCGTAACGGCGTACGTGGTACTTCTCGTAGTACTCCCAGGGCAGGGCGTACATATAGGCGTAAGGCTCCATAGTCTGATGGAATGCAGTATCGAAGGTCACCACCTGCGGGACCTCGGGGAGCACGGTGCTCACTGCGCGTATGCCCAGAAGATGGGCAGGATTGTGCAGGGGGGCGAAGTCGCAGCAGATTTCTATCTTGCGCAGCACGTCCTCGTCCACAAGGGCGCTGCCGCTGAAGAAATCGGCACCTTGCACTATACGGTGGCCCACAGCCTCGATGTCGTCGAAGGAGGAGAGCACACCGTATTCAGGATCCACCAGGGCGTCGAGCACAAGCTTCATTCCCACGGTATGGTCGGGGATGGGCAGGTTGCGAACGAAACCCTCTTTGCCTGTAGGCTTGTGAGTGATGGTACCCTCGGGAAGATAGATTTTTTCTACGAGACCTTTGGCCAGAATGTCATATACATCATCGCTCTTCATATCCAGAAGCTGGTATTTCACCGAAGAGCTGCCGCAATTGATTACTAGTATTATCATAATGGTTACAAATTTAACAATAATTGTCTAAATTGCAGCGCCAAACAAAACAAACTATGAAAAACAAAAGCGGAATCATTTTGGTGTCCCTTCCCTTCGCCGCCGGCGTGTCGGCGGCCGCCCTGCTCTCCAGGCCCTACCCGTGCGCAATAGTCTGCAGCTGCGCCGCCGCTCTACTCTTCTACCTTTGCTTCAAAGACGGCAAACGCCGCGCTGCGGGGCTGTACGCCCTGTTCTTCGCCCTGGGAGCACTGTGCTGGTGCACCGATGCGCTGAGAGGGGTGCCGGTAAAGCCCGGCTCTTCACCCGCGATGGACTATCTCTGCCGGAGAATCGACGGGGCGGGGTTTCCCGGCGAGCACAGCGCCGCCATACTCAAGGCCCTGCTAACCGGCCGGCGGAGTGCCCTTGACAGGAGCGTAGTTGAGATATTCCGCAAAAGCGGAGCCTCGCATATCCTGGCCCTTTCGGGCCTGCACCTGGGCGTACTGTACCTGCTGGTGCGCCGCCTTCTCTCCCCTATCGGGAACTCTCTTGCCGCACGGGTCATAAAAAGCGTTATCACTGTGAGTTTCAGCGCTTTCTACGCCTTTGCCACGGGAGCGTCGCCCTCGATAATCAGGGCCCTGCTGTTCATAAGCATAAACGAGGCCGCGAGCTTCTGCCCCGGGCGGGAGCGCACGGCGCTGGGAACCTTCTGCGCGGCACTTACGCTCCAACTCATCCTCAATCCCGGCTACATCTCCTCCGCCGGCTTCCAGCTTTCGTATCTTGCAATGACGGGCATAACCCTGGTGTATCCGTACCTGGAACAATGGTACCCGGGAAGGCGCGGCCCGCTGAAAAGAGTCTGGCAATGTGCGGCCCTGTCTATCTCCTGCCAGTTGTTTACGGCGCCCGTGGCCTGGGCCCATTTCCACAGCTTCCCCAAGTACTTCCTGATTACCAATCTGCTGGCAATGCCCCTGACCGGGCTGATCATCCCCCTGGCCGCCGGATCGCTGGCGCTGGACGCAGCAGGAATATGCCCGCCGGTGCTCATAAGAGCCTGCGGAGTGATGGTTCAATGCTTGGAATTCTGCCTGGAGACTATAGCCTCTATATGATACGCTGCACCTCATCGACTCCGTCGATAGCCGAGATGCTCTCCATAGTAATGTGGAGCTCGTCTACCGAATGTACGGGGAAGTCGATGATGCACTCCACTATCTCGTCTTCGGTGTGGGTGCTCAACTTGTTCATAGACAGGTGCTGGCGCTCCACGAAGCAGTCGATTATGTCGCGCAGCAGATGGTAGCGGTCGATGGCGACTATGCGTATGCGCACGGGATAGAGCTGCAAAGGGTCGGGCTCGAAGGGCACCGACACCAGGCTGTTGCCGTCTTCGGACGCGAGCTTTATGACCTCGGGGCAATGGCGGCTGTGCATAGTCACCTGCCCGTTTGCATCGACATAGCCTATGACCTCCTCTCCCGGAATGGGATGGCAGCGGTCGCATATTTTGAAGTCGGGGGTCGGGATATTGCGGAGCAGGTCGTGCAGACGGCGGCGGGCCTTGTAAGTCTTGGCGTAATTCAGCCAGTCGGGCTTGGGCACCACGTCGTCGGAAGTGCCTATCTCCACACAGTCACCGCGGTGAAGTTCCGTCTTGATTGGGCAAAGCGCGCCGTTGATACGGGCGAACTTGGCCTTCTCGCCTATCTCGGTATGCACCTCGAACGCGAAGTCCAGCGCGGTGGCTCCCTTGGGCAGGATAATTCCCTTGCCGTTGGGGGTGAAGGCAAGAATGTCCTCGTTGTACAGCGACGAACTCACTCCGTCCATAAAGATGTATCCGTCACCGCTGTCGGCGATGTTCTGCAGTACGGTCTTGAAGCGCTCCAGCCAGCTCTCGCCACGCTCGACTATGCAGCCGAGCCTCGAGTTGCGGTGCATCCGCTCCGAGGCGATGTGCATCTCTTCCCAGGCCCCGGCGCGGTTGAGCAGCTGCACGTGGAAGCTCTGGTAGCCGTTGTCCTTGGGGTTGTCGATATAGTTGACCACGCTCCCCGGGCGCTCCTTGAAACGCCCAGACAGGCAGGAATAAATGAAAAGGCTGGTATCCTTCTCCGGAGATTGGGAACGCAGCCATTCATTGATAGGGGTATAGATAATACGCACAAAGTGCTTGAAATCCACGTGGGCGAAGTCGCAGCCTTCCTCGCGCATAGTGCGCCAGATGCTGTAGGGCTTGCGGTAACGGACCTGGGTGCGGGCGGGAATGCCTATGGTCTTGAAGATCTCGTTGATCTCGGCGGTAAAATCGTCCACAGCGCCCTGGGTCCTGATCTTGTCCTCCTCCAGCTGGCGGGAAATCACGTCGTACTCGCGCGGGCAGCGGAAATGGAACGATAGGTTCTCCAGCTCGGTCTTGACGTGATACAGGCCCAGACGGCCGGCGAGAGGGGCATAGAAGAAGTCGGTTTCGCCGGCGATCTTCATCTGCTTGTCGGGGCGCATACTGTCGAGCGTACGCATATTGTGCAGACGGTCGGACAGCTTGACGAGCAGGGCGCGGATGTCGTAGTGCACCGATTCGAGTATCTGGCGGTAATTGTCCACCTGCTTGGTGAACTCGTAGTTGTGCTTCTTGCGCTTGGTCACCACATCCACCAGGAAGGCCACGTCGTCGCCGAAACGCTCCCTGATATCCTCTACGGTATAAGAAGTATCCTCAGCTACGTCGTGCAGGAAAGCGGCTATGACGGTATTGGCGTCCAGTTCGAGCTCCTCCGCCGCTATGTTGGCGACGGCGATGGGATGCACGATGTACGGCTCGCCGGTGTTGCGTCTCTGGTCCTTGTGCGCCTCGGCGGCAAGGGCATACGCATCTTTGATGCGCTGCAGGTCCTCCGGGCCCACGCGCTTGGCCATCACGTCAAATACGTGCTGAGCGGCTTCTTGTATCCTTTCTGTCTGGTCCATATCATCGCACGCATCGGACGCTGGCGGCAAAATCGGTCTTGCTCGCCGAGGACACGAATACGTTGTCGTTTTCTTTGTAAATGTAGCGGTACACCCCTTGCCCCTCCAGGGAGTCGGCGGTCCAGAATGCAGCATAAGCCTGGTAACCTATGTATGTCCAGCCGCTCGCCTCCTTGACGGCATAGCCGGCTGGGATGACGCTGATGCACTTGTCGGTAATGTTCACTCCGCGGTAGTAGCTCCACATTTCGTCGCCGTTGAAACGGGCCTTTACCATAAGCGCCCCGGCGCCGCTGGGCGAGTTTTCCAGGGGCTTGAGAGCGGAAGGAGCGCCGCAGCTCTTGAGCAGATCGACCCACTCCTGGTCGGAGGGAAGATGCCACCCGAGGGGACAGGCCTGCTGAGCCTCTTCCCAGGTGTAATATGCGCCGAAGATGTTCTGCATAGCCTTGCTGCCGGCGTACGAACGGCCGAAGGTCTCTGTTCCGTCCGGGTCACGCTCCACATAGCTCAGGTTGCTGCGTATCCACTCCCTGCCGCCGGCCGAAGTAACGTTGTACTTCCTCGAATGGAGCTCCTCCACCAGGTCGTCGTCGTGATTGGGGATGCCGGTGAGGGACCCGTTGTCGGCGTCGTCTTTGACAATCACGAATTCAACCGAACCGGTGGAGTGATAATACTTGTCCGACGACTGGACCGGATAGGCCACCACCGAGAGGGTGAACTGGCCGAGGGTATCGGGAACCTCGAAATGGAATACGGCTGGAACGGTAAAAAGAGAATCGCGGCGCTTGCTGTCGGCGGTGGATGTGCAATAATACGCTACGTCCGTTCCGTCGGGGGCGGTAATGCCCGATGCCGTGATGGTGAAAGAGTCTCCGGGATTGACAAAATGCGGAATCTTGCAGTCTATCTTGAGCTTTCCGTTCATATATGTCTTTTCGATTTCTTTCTCTTTGCAGGAAGAAACGGAAAGCAAAACAAGTCCCAGAGCGAGTATGCAGTATGTTTTAAAATTCATCTTTTTAGGGTTACAAATTGCAAATATGGTCAATTTTACGCGAATTTCCGCTACCTTTGTACAAATACTTTGCCGAAAATGAAGCTAAAAACAGCACTTTTAGCCATTGCTGCGTTGGTTTCGTGTGCCTGCACGCAGAATTATGTGACTCTGGGCGGCTATGCCCAGGGCGGCATCTACAGCGTAAAATACAATCCCGCAGGGGTGAAGGTGAGCCGCGCCGAGGCGCAGCAGGCGGTGGACGGGATACTGGAAGCGATCGACACCACGCTCTCGGGATACAACCGCAAGTCGATTCTGAGCCGCAGGAACGCCGGCGAAGTGGTCGAACTCAACGATATGTTCCGCGAGCTGGAAGAGATATCTGAGCACTACCGCCAGTTGAGCGAGGGAGCGTTCGACGTAGCCGCCGGGCCCCTGTTCGACGTGTGGGGCTTCGGATTCACCTCCGACAGCCTGCCCTCGGAGGAGATAATCGCCGCCGCAAGGGAGCGTTGCCGCAGGCGGGAAGTATTGAATTTCAACGCTATAGCCCAAGGCTACAGCTGCGACAAGGTGGCCGCCTACCTGCATTCGATAGGGGTGAAGGATATGCTGGTGGATATAGGCGAAATCTACTGCGAGGGCGTCAATCCCAAGGGCCGCGGCTGGACCATCGCTATAGACACTCCCTCCGACGGGAACAACACTCCCGGGGCGTCAATCTCGGGACTCTGGCGCTCCGACGGCGGCGCATACGGGGTGGTAACGTCGGGCAACTACCGCAAGTTCTACATCAAAGACGGCAAGAAATACGCCCACACCATCGACCCCAGGACCGGATATCCGGTGGATCATAACCTGCTGAGTGCCACGGTGATAGCGCCCACGGCCACCGAGGCTGACGCCCTGGCTACATACTTTATGGTGATTGGTTTCGAACAGGCCCGCAGCTGGGTGGAGGAACACCCGGGCATTGAGGCCTGCCTCATTACTTCCGACCTCACCTGGACCTCCCCCGGATTCTGATTTTCTGCCCGTGCCCACGTGGATGGCAGCGGTCCGGCTGCAAGCTGATAGGGATAAGCAAGTGATGCTTCCTCCGGCAGGCTGCCGCCAGGAGGGAAACCGTGGCCGCCCGTGGCCGCCCTTTAGGCAAATGTCCCCTGGGGGACTACAGGGGGTAGAAATGTCTCGAAGAGACGGGAGGGGCCCAGCCACCGGCTGGGAGGGATGAGCGAAGCGAAGTTTCCTCCTGGCGGCAGCCTCCGGAGGAACCTACAACTTCAGCACTTTATCGGCGTAGGAAGTAGCTGCAGGACGATGGGTAATACAAAGGATGGTCTTGGAGCCGCGGAACCTCGCCCCCAGCCTCTCCAACAACTCCAGCTCCGTATCGGCATCCAGAGCCGAAGTCGCCTCGTCGAGAACCAGAATCCCGCCCGGCCTCAACAAAGCACGCGCAATAGCGATACGCTGAGCCTGCCCCTCACTCAAACCAGCCCCGATCTCCGCGCAAGTAGTCTCAAGCGAATCCTGCAAATCGTACACGAAATCCGCCGCCGCCAAATGCAGCACCTCCCTCAATTCATCGTCGGTAGCATCCGGCTTGGCCAGCAGCAGATTCTCACGTATAGTACCGCTCATCAACGAATTACCCTGCGGCACATACATAAAATTGCAACGCGTCCTCACGCCCGAAGGGACACGCGCGCCGGTGCCGTCGTAAAGTGTAATGGAACCGCAGTCGGGCGGCAGCAGGGCCATAATGACACGTACCAAAGTTGACTTGCCGGCGCCGGTCGAACCAATGATGGCCGTCATAGAACCGGGCGTAAAATCGAAATCGAGCCCCCGCACCACCGGGTTGTTGACGCCCTCATAAGTAAAGCTCACGCCCTCAACCTTCACGCCGGGAGCACCCTGCAGCACAATATCGCTCCCCTCTTCTTCCTGGGGCGCCTCCACCAGGTCGAGAAGACGGTCTTCGGAAGAAAGGGCGCGGATGAAGGCGGGAATCTGCATCGCAATGCCCGCCACCGGGCGCTGGACCTGCCCCACCAACTGCAGGAAAGCCACCATTGTGCCGTAACCAATGGTTCCGTCACGCAGGCCGAACACGCCCCACAGAAATACTAGGGCGTACCCGGCCGAGAAGCCAAGCTGCATAAACCCGCGCGAGATAGCATTGTAGTTAAGGCGGGTAACAGTCTTGCCGTACACATACTCCTGCAAGCCTCCGAGCTTTTCGATCACCCGCCCGGTTGCCCCGAGCATACGCACCAGCACACGGCGCTGGGTATTCTCCTGGATGTGCCCTTGCACGCGGGCGTCGCCCGAGCGGATTTCGCCGGTGAGGGCCCGCAGCTTTTTAAAGAAAAGACGGCTGCAGAGCACTGCAACGGGCATAATCAGCAGCAGTATCCAGGCCAGGTTGGGCGAAAGCACAAAGATGTAGGCCGACGCGGCAAGCAACTGTATGATCGTTATCAGGGCGTCGGGAAGGCTCACGCAGATAAAGTCCACCACCACCCTGATATCCTCCTCCAGACGGCTTACGGTATCGCCGCTGTGAAGGCGGTCTTTGCCGCTCCAGGTGCTGAACATAACCTTGCGAAAAGCCGACGAGCGAAGGGCGTTCTGCGCCTTCACCACTATCAGGCCCTCCCAATAACGGCCTCCCACCCGGCATAGCAGCTGAAGCAGCATAATGCCGAGCATAACAAGCACGAAGGGAGTCAGTTCAGACCCGGCAGCGCCGGTGGCCAAATCCACCACCTTCTTAGATATCCACACGAATCCAAGGGAGGCTGCAACGCCCACCAAACCTATCAACACGCTTACCAGTACGCGGAACCTCTGTCCGCGCACCATACGCATCAAACCCCTGAAACACGAGCGGAAAGGCCTCATTACTACTCAGTAACTATTCCGGCTTCAATCCATTTGGCGGCAATAGCCTCCGAATCTTTGAGAGCGGTCTCGCGGTCAACCTCGTAACGGCCTACCAGCAGGTCGGCCAGATCTTCGGGGGTAAACTCCTTTCCGTCAACTTCTTTCCACAGAAAAGCCGCCGACTCATTGAGCGAGATCATCTTGTTGAAATTGATCTTCTGGATGCTCTCGGCTGTAATGATAAACTCTTTTCCGAGCGGACGGAGGGTAAAACCAGGTACTGTTTTCATAATATCTTAATTCTTCTGTAAATTCCTAATGCATAGCGCCTTATAATCCTCGGTGCGCCTACCCAAATCCGGCTCCTGCGCTTGAAGCACGGGGTGGTGCAGTCGATGCGCTTCTCGCCTTTGCGGAGTATGGCGGTCACCGTGCCGCAAACATCGGCCTTGGTGCATAATTCGGTAGCGTCAAGGTTGCCGTCTCCCTTCAGGCGAAGCCTCTCTCCCGCAATGGCGTTCACGCGGTGAAGCACGTAGTGCCCGGGAGTCAGCTGGCAGAGCACTATGTCTCCCACTGCCACATCGGGCATCTTGAGCAGCTCCACGCTGTCGCGCTCTCCCCTGATGAAGGGCGACATACTTGAGCCCTTGGTGGCGATAATCACCGACTTGCCCTCACCCAGGAACCTCGAAACCTCGCCCAGCATCACTGCATTGGGCAGCACTACCTTGCTCGTCTTCATTTCAGGACTTCGGCTGAACACACCCTGGCCGCTTCTTCGTCGGGACGGCAGTCAAGCACGTAGCAAGGTGTGGTGGTAACTATTCTTTCGAGGGTGGAGTGCAGTCCGTCGGCAATGGCCTTGTCGGCCTTGAAGCCCGAACTGGACGAGTAGAGCAGGGCGTACGATTCCAGCAGCCCGAGCGGGGTTATCTTGTTTTCGGAGCAGCGGCGGATACGCACAAATGCGCCCACAGGGGCTTCGATATTGCGGTAGCACGGGGTTTTTCCGCTCCACGGAGACCCGTAAGCTATGATGCTGCCGTCGGGCCACACCCGCACTATGGGATTGTCGTCGTTCATAAGCTCCGTGCCGGGGACGTGCTCCAGCCATAGGCTGCTGTGAGTACTTTTTCCCGTACCGCTGCGCGCCAGGAAGAGGAAGGCCTTGCCGGAGTTGCCCACCATAGAGGCGTGCATCTCAAGGGTATCGAGCGGCGCCGTGCGGAAGGCGAAGAGGAGCATCAGCGAGTTGTTGATGCCGAACAGCGCCTCGGATACTTTGCGGTTGTCGAGCATAAGCACCGCGCTGCTGAAGTCCTCATTGCTGCGCATATGCGAGTGGAAAGGCAAATCCTTGTCCGGAGCCATATCGAAATCCCAGCCTCCGGCGGCGTTGTGATAGAGCTTTATAACCGTCTCGCCCTCCTCGGTGGGAGCATCGTACACAAGTTCCCTCTCCGCCTGGGGCTCGTACATATCTTTTACCAGCTCGAGGCTGAAGAGCGGCTCTCCGCTGCCCTCGGGCACCTCGAAGGGCTCATACTGCGAGAGCCTGGGCCAAAGGGTACAGGATTCGGGAGCGGAGAGCGAGAACAGATGCCCCGCCACTTTATAGTGTTTGGTCATAGTATCAACTAATATTTGGGCTTACAAAGATAAAAAAAAGTATTATATTTGCTATCTGACATATTTGAACATACTATGGAGCAAAGCATAAATAACATCGGGCTGGATTACAATACGGAGCGGGAGAAGCTCGATATGCCCGAATACGGGCGCAACGTGCTCAAAATGGTCGAACTGATGAAATGCATCACCGACCGCGAAAAGCGCACCCGGCAGGCCAGGGCCATCATCAAGGTAATGGAGATCCTCAATCCCCAGGTGAGGAGCCTCGACAACTACGACCACAAGCTCTGGGACCATCTGTATATGATTGCCGGATACGACCTGGACGTGGACTCCCCCTACCCCGCCCCCGTGGAGGAAGAAATGAAAACCCGGCCCGTGCCCATCCCTATGAAGGGCGAGAAGATCAAGGCCACCCACTACGGGCGCAACATCGAGAAGATAATCTGCCTCCTGTGCGAGGAGCCCGACAGCGAAATAAAAACCGAAATGATACGTTCGCTGGCCATTTATATGCGCCAGCAATACCTCATCTGGAACAAAGACAGCGTGTCGGACGAGACCATCTTCAAAGACATCGAAAAGCTCTCGGACTACCGCCTCAAGGTCCCCGAAGGCATAAAGCTTAACCAAATCAACCAGGACACCCAGTTCAACCGTCCCGGGCTCAACATCAACGTGGGCCAGGGCGGCGGCAAGAACCGCGGGTTCCGTAAAAAAGGCAAGAGGAAATAATGAAAGCTCCCTCGTTCATACGCAACTGGGACGAGAACCAGCGCGCTTCCGCCGTCAAGATACTTGGCTTGATAGTGGCGGCCGCGGCTCTGTTCATTCTGATTTCTACCGTATCGTACCTGTTCCACTGGAAGCAGGATATGAGTTTCGTCCCGGGCGAGACGGTGTCCAACGCCGCCGGCACCCTGGGATATAAGACCGGCAAGTTCTTCGTATGCGATTTCCTGGGGCTCGGGAGCTTTGCCCTGCTGGTTATACTGGTGGTAATTGCGGTGCGGCTGCTGACCGGACGCTGGATAGCCTCTTTTGCCAAAACCCTGCTGCTCACCCTCTCGGGTGCCTTTGTAGCATCGCTGCTGCTTGCCTTCGTCAGCAACGTGGCCGGCCTCGACAACGCCTTCGGCGGAGGGCTCGGAGGAGCCTGCGGAGCTGCCCTCACGGGCTTTTCTTTCCGTGTGCTCGGGCCGTACATCACTGCTATTGTCATTCTGCTGCTGATCGTGCTCTGGCTGTTCTTCTTCTCGAGCCGCTTCAACAGCTGGCTGTCCGGACTGTGGAACAAGAACAAGGGCGGAGACGACATCGAGATCGAACTTCCTTCTCCCCGCCGCCCCCGTCCCAAGCCGGTGACCGATCCCGCCGCCGAGCCGGTTAGCGGCCCCGTAGTCAGCGCCCCCGTAATGCAGTCGCCTAAACAAACTAAGGCGGAAAAGCCGCAGGCGCCTAAAGACCCTCAACCCTCTGAGGACGATCCCATTACCGCCGATTACGGCGAGGGGCTTGACACCGACATCAAAAAGGAGCTCAAGCCCATAAACAACCGTCTCGACCCGCCGGACGGGCTGCCCAAGTTCAACTTTCCGCCCTCGCTCGAGCTGCTTGAGTCTCACGACAGCAATCACCACGATGTTTCTACCGAGGAGCTGGTGCGCAACCGCAACAAGATACGCGCAGCCCTCGCCAATTACAAGATACAGGTCAACGACGTAACGGCCATTGTAGGTCCTACGGTCACCCTCTACAAGGTGTACCCCGCTCCGGGAGTCAAGATTTCCGACATCAAGAAACTCCAGGAAGATATTGCTATGTCGCTCAGGGCCAAGGGCGTACGCGTCATTACCCTGGAAGATTCGGTGGGCATAGAGGTAGCCAACGATTTTGCATCGATCGTGCCCCTCAAGGCACTGCTGAACGACGACGCCTTCCGCAACAGCAAGGCCGAGCTTCCGGTGGCCATAGGCTACACCATCACCCAGAAGGTCAAGGTGTTCGACCTGGCCGACGCTCCCCACCTGCTCATAGCGGGTGCTACCAAACAGGGTAAATCGGTGGGCCTCAACGTGATAGTGAGCTCGCTGCTGTACAGCCGCCATCCCTCGGAACTCAAGTTCGTGTTCATCGACCCCAAGATGGTCGAGTTCTCCTCATACGCCAAACTGCTGCACCACTATCTGGCAGTTATGCCCGACGCGGTGTCGGAAGAGGAGGAGATGAGCGCCGCCATAGTCAAGAAGCCCAAGGACGCCGAAAAGATCCTGCGCTCGGTGTGCATCGAGATGGACGAGCGTTACGAGCTGCTGTCCAAGGCCGGCGTGAACAAGATCACCCTGTACAACGACAAGTTCCGCCAGCACCATCTGCGCAGCGACCAGGGGCATCGCTTCCTCCCGTATCTGGTAGTGGTGGTGGACGAATACGCCGACCTCACGATGACCAGCGGCGGAGGCCCCGAGGCCAAGGCAGCAGGGCGCAGCATCACCGGCTCCATCATCCGCCTGGCACAGAAAGGCCGTGCGGCGGGCATCCACGTGATACTTGCCACCCAGAGGCCTTCGGTGGACGTGATATCCGGCCTTATCAAGAGCAACTTCCCTATGCGCATTGCGTTCAGGGTTGCCTCCAGGATTGACTCGATGACCATCCTGGACGCTCCCGGGGCCGAGAAACTCATAGGCAAGGGCGATATGCTCTTCTCGGCCGGCATCGATACCGAGCGTATCCAGTGCGGCTTTGTGAGCGGCGACGAGATTGAGGAAATCACCTCCTACATCAGCGACCAGCAGGGCTACGCCAAGAGCTACAATACGCCTTATTACCTTCCGAGCGCCGAAGACGCCGAGGGTGAAGGCGGTGGCGGCGGAACCGAT
This sequence comes from Bacteroidales bacterium, assembly GCA_017651465.1. Taxonomy (GTDB): domain Bacteria; phylum Bacteroidota; class Bacteroidia; order Bacteroidales; family UBA932; genus Cryptobacteroides. The sequence goes on along the minus strand of JAGCCX010000011.1, from coordinate 3,170 downwards.
ATGTCCGACGTGGACGAGCGCTTCCGCGAGGCTGCCGAACTGGTGGTAACTACACAAAAAGCATCAACTTCTTATCTTCAGACCCGTCTCGGTATGGGATTTGCGAAGGCTGCAAGAGTAATGGGACAACTGGAGGCCGCCGGAGTGGTGGGACCGCAGGACGGAGCCAAGCCCCGTCAGGTTCTTATCCCCGACCTGAACAGTCTCCAGAGCCTGCTTGACGCTTTTGTAAAATGAAACGGTTCGCACTCATAGTTTTGCTCGCGGCCGCCAGCCTGGGGGCGGCGGCGCAGGGCACATCCGCCCAGGCCCTTCTCAAGAAGATCGAGGGCAAGCGGGTATCGTTCGACTTCAGCCTCACCACCGCCGACAAAGTGTCCGTAAAGCACAACGGCACAGCCCTCATCGAGGGTAATTGCTACATTTTCAACGACAACGGTGCCGAGATCTGGTGCAACGGGAAGGTCCGCTGGACGGTTGACAATGCAGCCAAAGAGGTGTACATCGAGGCCCCCGGCGAGGAAGAAGATATGCTCCTCTCACCCGAAAAACTGCTCGGGAGCGTAACCAAGCTCATTGTGGGCGATGCCACTGCCAGCGGCAAGTACACGGGTGAGGGTCCCGCCAAGGGCGCCACCTTCGTACTCACGTCAATCAAGGCATCAGCTCCCCTTGGGAACAACTCCGAATTTACATTCAATACCAGTTCGCTGGATTCTTCGTGGGTAATTACCGACCTGAGATGAAAGTTTGCGTAGGACTATCCGGAGGCGTTGACTCCAGCGTCGCGGCCCTGTTGCTCAAAGCACAGGGCTACGATGTTTTTGGGATGTTTATGCAGAACTGGCACGACACCGAGGGCACCCTGCACGGCGACTGCGAGTGGGAAGAAGACAAGTTCGTGGCCGAACTGGTGGCCCGCAAGATTGGTATCCCCTTCTACTTCGTGGATCTTTCCGGCGAATACCGGCAGAGAGTGGTGGACTATATGTTCGACGAGTACTCCCGCGGCCGTACGCCCAATCCCGACGTGCTCTGCAACCGCGAGATCAAGTTCGACGCTTTCCTCCACAAGGCCCTCGCTCTGGGAGCGGATATGGTGGCCACGGGTCACTATTGCCGTAAGGAACAGGCTCCGGACGGAAGCTGGAAGCTGCTGGAAGGCATAGACCCCGGCAAAGACCAGAGCTACTTCCTCTGCCAGCTCAGTCAGGAGCAGCTCTCCCGGGCACTCTTCCCCATAGGCGGTATGCTCAAGAGCCAAGTGAGGGCGCTCGCCGTGGAGGCCGACCTGCCCTCGGCGGACAAAAAAGACTCGCAAGGCATCTGTTTCGTGGGCAAGGTTGACCTGCCGGTCTTCCTGCAGCAGAAACTAAAGAGTGAGGAGGGGGATGTGGTGGAGGTCTTCGACGCCTGGTACTCCGAGTCTCAAAAATACCGCGAGGACAATGCTCTGCTGAGTGCCAACGCCGACCCTGCCCTTCTCTCCGACAAGGAGCTGGAAGAGTTGTCAAAGCCGCTTGACTATTCTTCGCTCGTCTTCCAGACCGAAACTTACCGCTCCGGCAAGCACCATATCAAGAAGACCCGCTACAAAGACAATCCCTACGGGAAGATTATAGGGCGCCACGAGGGTGCTCAGTTCTATACCCTCGGCCAGCGCAAGGGGCTGTCCATCGGAGGGCACGCAAAGCCCCTCTTCGTCCTTGCCACCGATATAGATGCGAACCGTATCTACGTGGGCGAGGGAGAAGAACATAAGGGCCTGTGGCGCAGGGTGTTGCGTATCGCTCCGGACGAGATTCACTGGATCCGTCCCGCCCTAGCGCTCCCCGTGGGCGGAGTTTTGAAGTGCCGGGTGAGGATACGCTACCGCCAGGAACTGCAGGACGCTACGCTCCTGATGAGGGATGGGGGGCTCTATGTGGTTTTCGACCAGGCGCAGCGGAGCATCACGCCCGGGCAGTTTGCCGCTTTTTATGCCCTGCGCGACGAATCGGACCCCTACGACGCCCCGGAGCTCCTCGGCAGCGGAGTAATAGAACAGTAACTAAATGACCAGCGGAGCGACAACGGGTTGCAGACCGTCTGCGCCCACGCAGCCGTGAGTGGGAGGGGCCCGCGAGCAAAGCGAAGCGGGAGGGATAGGCCGAAGGCCGTAGTCTGCAATCCGTTGGCACTACGCTGAAACAATATTTAGAACAATGATTAAGCGACTTCTACTACTGACAGCCATTGCATGCATTGGAGCTATAGCAGCACCATGCAGCGCCCAGGGCCTGTATGCACCACCCTCCGACGAACTGCACCCCTCCCCGCCCCCGGTACCCGCATACGCAGTCTTCTGCGGCGACACCCTATGGTTCGACACCCCCGAAAAGTACGAACGGATGGACAGGGAACTAATGTCCTTCACCTTTATGCACTCCACCACCACCCTTATGATCAAGCGCTCCGGACGCTACTTCCCCATGATCGAAAAAGCCCTCAAGGCCGCAGGAATACCCGACGACTTCAAGTATCTTTGCGTCATCGAGAGCAACCTCGATCCCAAGGCCGTGTCCGTGAGCGGAGCCGCCGGACTGTGGCAGTTCACCAAGGCAACGGCACGCGACTACGGGATGATGGTGAACGGCGAGGTGGACGAGCGCTTCAACGATGCCAAGGAGACCGAAGCCGCCTGCCAGTACATAAAGAGAGCCTACGCCAAATTCAAAAATTGGTACAACGTAGCCGCCAGCTACAACTGCGGAATGGGCGGAGTCAGCTCCCGCATCGCCGACCAGCAGCAGGAAGCATTTGAAGATTTGTGGCTCCCCGAAGAGACCACGCGCTATATCTACAGAATATTGGCGGCCAAAATGCTGTTCGCCAACCCAAAAGCCTTCGGATACGACATCAAGGAGAAGTACTCCTATGTCGAACCTCTGCACACAGTTACAGTATCAGGAAGCATCGAGAGCCTGGTAGAATTTGCCAATCAATACTCAATCAGCTACGCCGACCTCAAGCGGGCCAACCTGTGGCTGCGCGACAACAAACTGGTCAACAAAGAGCAGCGCACCTACATCGTAGTAATCCCCCGCACCAAACCGCAGACCCGGTAAATATCCTCCCTGCAGATACCCGGATACAGGGGCAGGGTGAGTATGCGGGACGACAGATCCCGG
>JAGCCX010000010.1 GCA_017651465.1 Bacteroidales bacterium | reverse complement strand
GGGAGTGCTCACCTTTACACCGGTCACAAGGATCTCAGTCTCCTTGTTCTTACAGGAGTTGACCGACAGTGCGGTAACCCCCAGCGCCACGACTGCTATCGCTGTCATGACACTGGTTATCAATCTGTTGCGAGTCATAGTGTATGGAATTTAAAAAAAATAGTTCCCCTAATTATAGCAAAAATACATTTTTCGGTTGAATAATCAAAGCTTGACGCTATTGTTTTTAGATTATAGAATTATTATTTTTGTCTTATGCTGACCATTATTCTTGCCGCTGCGCTCAGCGTAGCCACCCCTGTGTTACGGGAAGACAATATCCCCCAGATAGTTTCCCTTCTTACCCTCGAAGAAAAGGCCGCCATACTTGTCGGCTGCGGATCTACCGCTTTTGACGGTATAGGCCGTAATGATGTGGGAGTTAAAGGAAGCGCCGGTGCAACTCACGCCATACCGCGTCTGGGTATACCTTCTATTGTGTTTGCCGACGGCCCTGCAGGCCTACGTATCGATCCGGTTCGCCCCGGTACGGACAAAACTTATTACTGCACCGGTTTCCCTATCGGCACCATGCTCGCCTCGACCTGGAATACCGCCATTGTTCGGTCTGTTGGTGAAGCCATGGGGAACGAGGTCCTTGAGTATGGTGTTGACGTGCTTCTTGCCCCGGGTATGAACATTCACCGTAACCCGCTGTGCGGCAGGAACTTTGAGTATTTTTCCGAAGACCCTCTTCTTGCCGGTGAGATTGCCGCGGCATATGTGCAGGGAGTACAGTCCAACGGTGTAGGCACGTCCGTCAAGCACTTTGCGCTTAACAATCAAGAGCTTAACCGATTGCATAACGACGCCCGTGTGAGCGAGAGAGCTATGAGGGAGATATATCTCCGTGCTTTCGAGATTGCCGTACGCAAGGCACAGCCGTGGACTCTTATGAGCTCGTACAATTATATAAACGGGGTACATGCTTCCGAGAACCGGTGGTTGCTTACCGACGTTCTGCGTGATGACTGGGGCTTCCGTGGAGTGGTGGTGACCGACTGGGGCGGAGGATACGATACGGCCGCCCAGATCCACGCCGGCAACGACCTTATACAGTCGGGTTCCGATGCCCGTTACAATGCTCTGATAGAGGCGGTTAAAGACGGACGTCTGGCTATGGATGATGTTGACGCCTGCGTCACCAGGGCCTTGGAACTGATTGTCAAGTGCCCTGCCTTCAAGGGGTACAAGTTCTCCGAGGCTCCCGATTTGGAGGCACACGCCAAGGTATGCCGCGCCGCCGCCGATGAGGGCATTGTGCTGCTCAAAAACCGCGGTGCTCTTCCTGCCGGTCCCGATGGCGTCACGGCTCTTCTGGGGGTCACTTCCTATGCATTCATTGCAGGTGGAACCGGCTCCGGCGACGTTCACCGTCCCTATGTTGTGGACCTTCAGCAGGGCCTTTCCGATGCCGGTTTCAAGCTTGAAAGCGGGCTGGATGAATTCTATACCGCATATATGCAGGATGAGCGCTGGCGCTGCAAGATGATAGACGGAAACAATTCCTGGGTAATCGACCGCGAACGTCCCATAGAGGTAGTCCCCGATGAATTGATAAAGCAGGCGGCTCTTAACGCCGAGCGGGCGGTCGTCACCATAGGGAGAGTGTTCGGCGAGGGTAAAGACCGCGACCTGTATTACTCTTACATGTTGCAGGAGAGGGAAGTGGAGCTTCTGCGCAAAACCGCTGATGCATTTCACGCCCAGGGCAAAAAGGTCACCGTCATACTTAATGTAGGCGGCGTGGTTGAAATGGAAAGCTGGCAGGACCTTGCCGATGCCATACTGCTTTGCTGGCAGCCCGGCGAGGAGGGCGGCCACAGCGTGGCTTCCGCCCTGAGCGGCGAGGTAAACCCCTCGGGAAGGCTCCCCATGACCATATCGCGCCGTTACGAGGACGAGCCTTCTGCCGCCAACTTCCCCCGGGTATTCGAGGATAAGCCTTTCAATTATTCTTTCTACCGCCGTCTTGAGGGCAATAAGAAAGATTATGTGGTCAAAGACATCGACTATACCGATTATGCCGAGGATATCTATGTGGGTTACCGCTACTTCGGAACCAAGGCCCGCGGCGCCCTCGCATATCCTTTCGGATACGGCCTTAGCTATACTTCTTTCCGCTGGTCGGATTTGAAGATAGAAAAGACAGACTCTGACTCTGCAAGTGGAAACGCTGACACAGGAAGTGCCGGCGCTCCTGTTCGTAAGGGCCAAAGTCGCGCCGACACTTCCGGCGTCAGCTGCATCAAAGTCAGTCTGACCGTTACCAATACCGGCAAAAGAGCCGGCAAAGATGTGGTTGAAATCTATGTCAAAGCGCCCGGCCGCAGTATCGACAAGCCCGAGCGCGAGCTCAAGGCATTTGCCAAAACCCCGCTCCTGGAGCCGGGGCAGAGCTGCCAGGTGCAGTTAAGCATCCCCCTTGAGAGTCTGGCATCGTGGGAAGATGGTCAATGGCGTATCGAAAAAGGCCGCTACCGCTTCATAGCCGCCAGTGACGCGGCCAGCCGCGGCCTGCAGAAGAGCGTGCGCCTCTAGGCCCCCAGCAGCCTCGCACACTCGGGATTGGACAGGGTATCGGGCCCCAGGCGTACTATCTTGTCACGGCCCGTTATTTCGCTCATCACCACTATGTCCCGCAGGGCCTCCTCTTCGAGGACCTTGAAGCGCTCGGCCGAGTCGGCCTTGATATCATCTATGCTCATTCCGGTCTTGTGCTCGATATACTGGTAGAGGTCAACGAGCGCCGCCTCCGGATGCTGGACCGTGGCTTCTGAGGCATCTTGCAGGTATTCAATAGTATAGACCATAGCCGCTATTAGCTTTTGCTGTAAGAGTACAGGGAGTAGTTGCGGGTGTCGAAAGTGAGTTTGTGACGGGGCTTTGAGGCGGCGGTGCCGTCGGGGCTTATGAGTATCTGTACTGCCGAGTCGGGCAGCTGGCCGGAGAACACCCGCCTTGCCTCACCGGGGTCGGAGTAAACCTTGACGCCCCTCGGAACGCCCCTTGCAATGGCCTTGAGCCCGGAGTACGCTGCGGTTTCGGAGTCCATAGCCGCCTCGGTATAGTCCTGGATGATGCTTATAAATGCCGGCATATAGATCAATTCCTGCCCGGAGGTGTCATTCTCGCCGGCAATGGGTATGGAGATGATCTCCAGGGGCCTTTTGAGCGCGTTGGGGTCGTCGGCATTGCCTCCCTTGGAAAGGGTGAGAAACACAATGCCGCGGCTTTTTTCGATGCAGAGGAAACAGATATCGGGGTTGTTTTTCTGCTTTTCGTATTGGGCGGGAGTACAGAATTCATATGGGGATATGGTCCAGAGCGAAGTTACCTCCTGGCGCAGTGAAGTGTAGAGAGGATCGCTGCCGGAAAGCACCACTTTTGTGGTTTTGCTTTTGAAATCTTGGAGGCGGTAGCTCTTGGTGTAAATGCGTTTTTGCCCGCAGAGCGAGAGTGGTGTCAGGAGCACGACCAAAAGCAATAATAATTTCTCCAGCTGGCGTTTCATATCAGCAAAGTTATAAAATAATTCACTACATTTGTAAAATAAAGAAGTATAAATATGGCCCAGTATATCGTATCGGCACGCAAATATCGTCCGGATTCTTTTGAAGCCCTTATAGGTCAGGACAATATTGCCCGTACACTCAAAAACTCCATTCTCCGCGGTCAGCTTGCGCACGCATACCTGTTCTGCGGCCCAAGAGGTGTAGGCAAAACGAGTGCCGCGCGTCTTTTTGCCAAGACAATTAACTGCTCTCACCCGTCCGCCGATATGGAGCCTTGCGGCGAATGTGAGTCGTGTGTGTCGTTCCGCGAGGGCCGTTCATACTGCATTCACGAGCTTGACGCCGCGTCCAACAACGGGGTGGAAGATATAAAGGCCCTTATGGAGCAGGTGCAGATTCCGCCGCAGGTGGGCCGCTACAGCGTGTACATCATCGACGAGGTGCATATGCTTACCCAGTCGGCTTTCAATGCGTTCCTCAAGACGCTTGAGGAGCCTCCTGCACACGCGATTTTCATTCTTGCCACTACCGAGAAGCACAAGATAATCCCCACTATTCTCAGCCGCTGCCAGACTTACGATTTCAACCGTATCAGCGTTCCCGACATTGTGCGTAACCTGCGGGATATAGCGGGCAAGGAGGAGGTGAAGGTGGATGACGAGTCGCTTCACGTTATTGCGCACAAGGCGGACGGGGCAATGAGGGACGCCCTTACGATTTTCGACCAGACGGTGGCTTTTTGTGGTTCGGATATTCATTATGAGGATGTTATCCGTAATCTTAATGTGCTTGATTATGAGTATAGTTTCCGTCTTGTGGATGCTTTCCTGGGTAAGGATTATGCTACGGCGCTTTTGATTTTCGATGAGATTTTGTCGAAGGGTTTTAATGCTTTGCATTTTATTTCGGCTTTGGGGTCGCATTTGCGGGATTTGTTGGTGAGTCGTACGGGAGGGTTGGAGTCGTTGCTTGATTTGCCTGATTCGTTGCGGGAGCGTTATCGTGAGCAGGCTGGGCGGTGTTCGGTTAGGTTTCTTTATGAGGCGTTGGGGGTGATTGCTCAGTGCGAGGGGGGGTATAAGGCTGCGACGAATCAGCGTTTGCATATTGAGTTTGCTCTTATGCGGTTGGCTTTTCTCGGCGGCTTGCCGGAGGCTCCTGCAGCTGATGCCGCTCTGCCTCCCAAAGATTTGGGAAAAGGTCGGCAGACCGGCACAGCAGCCGTCGCTGCCGCACCTGCTGCCCCTGCTGTCATTCTGAGCGAGCAGAGCGAGTCGAAGAATCTACCGGAGGCTCCCAAGCCGCGGTCAAGGCGCAGGGCGTCGGGACTGTCGTTGTCTTCGTTGATTGACGGGGAGGAGATTACGGTGGAGCTGGCTCCGGAGGAGTCGTCGGCTGCGCCGGCTTCTCTTCCTGACGCTGCGACTCTTGAGTCCAAGTGGCAGGAGTTGTCGGCTACTTATACCGGCTCCCAGCCCCGTCTTGCCAATGCGCTTTCCGGGGCGAGGGTTTCTTTCGAGGAGATTGACGGGGGCATTGTTCTTTCGTTCGCTTTGACTAACGAGGCTCAGAAGAACTGGATTGCCGAGAAGAAGCTCCGCGAGCTGGAAGATCGTTTCCGCAAGATTTGTGACTGTTCCAAGATACGTCTGGAGCCTTGCGTGGTGCCGGAAGAGGAGCAGGAAGACAAGATTTATATGCCCCAGGAGAAGGCTCGTGACCTTATGTCCAAGAATGCCGAGGTGGGGCAGTTGGTTAAAGATTTAGCACTTGACATACGATGAAACTCCACTGTGAAAACCTGGTCAAGAAGTACGGTCTGCGTACCGTCGTGAAGGGAGTCTCGATGGAAGTCGAGCAGGGCGAGATAGTGGGATTCCTTGGCCCGAACGGCGCCGGTAAGACCACCAGTTTTTATATGATTACGGGGCAGATCGTGCCCAACGACGGCAAGGTGTTCCTGGACGATGAGGAAATCACCAAGTTGCCTATGTACAAGCGCGCCCAGAAGGGTATAGGTTATCTTCCTCAGGATGCGTCGGTTTTCCGCAAGATGTCCGTTGAGGACAACATTATGAGCGTGATGGAAATCAAGGGTGTGCCCCGCAAGGAGCGCCAGGAGCGTCTGGAGTCGCTTATCAACGAGTTCAACCTCTCCAAGGTGCGCAAGTCCCTCGGCATACAGCTCTCGGGAGGCGAGAGGCGCCGCTGCGAGATTGCCCGCGCCCTTGCCATCGACCCTAAGTTCATCTTGCTCGACGAGCCGTTCGCGGGTGTGGACCCTATCGCGGTGGAAGACATACAGTTCATAATAGCCAAGCTGAAATACAAGAACATAGGCGTTATCATCACCGACCATAACGTGGGCGAGACCCTGGCCATCACCGACAGGGCATACCTGCTTTACGAGGGCTCCATCCTCCAGCAGGGGACGCCCGAGTCGCTTGCGGCCGACGATGACGTGCGTACCAAATACCTCGGCAGCGGTTTCGTGCTCAAGCGTTCCGTGTCGGTTATAAGGGCGCAGGAAGAGCACCGGCGTCTTATGGAGGAGGCTCAGCAAAATCAGGAGGCATAATGGAAAGCATTAAAGGAAAGATCTCGCAGATCATCGGTCCCGTGGTGGACGTGTATTTTGGGAGCGGCTCTTCGGGCGGCTCGGAAATTCGTCTGCCGTCCATTCACGAGGCGCTCCGGGTGGTCTTGCCCGAAGGACGCTCTCTGGTGATCGAAGTGCAGCAGCACATAGGCGAAGAAACGGTCAGGTGCGTGGCTATGGACTCCACCGACGGGCTCTGCCGCGGGCTGGAAGTAGTAAGTACCGGCAAATCCATTGCGATGCCTGTGGGCTCGCAGATCAGGGGCAGGGTGATGAACGTTACCGGAGGCCATATCGACGGCCTTGCACCTCTCAGCACCGAGGGAGCGCTCCCCATACACCGCGAGCCGCCCAAGTTTGAAGACCTGGCCACCTCGCAGGAGGTGCTGTTCACCGGCATTAAGGTCATCGACCTTCTGGAGCCTTACCTCAAGGGCGGCAAGATCGGCCTCTTCGGAGGAGCCGGCGTGGGCAAGACCGTGCTCATCAAGGAGCTCATCAACAATATAGCCAAGAAGCACAACGGCTTCTCGGTGTTTGCGGGAGTGGGAGAGCGTACCCGCGAGGGTAACGACCTGCTGCGCGAGATGATAGAATCGGACGTCATCCGTTACGGCGCCGCTTTCAAGGAGTCGCTGGAGCAAGGCCACTGGGACCTTTCGAAGGTGGATCCCGAGGAGTTGCGCAAGTCGCAGGTGGCTATGGTGTTCGGCCAGATGAACGAGCCGCCGGGAGCACGTAGCAGCGTGGCCCTGAGCGGACTTACCCTCGCCGAATCGTTCCGCGACAGCAAGGAACCGGACGCTCCGCACGACATTCTTTTCTTCATCGACAACATCTTCCGTTTCACTCAGGCCGGCTCCGAAGTGTCCGCCCTGCTGGGACGTATGCCTTCGGCAGTGGGTTACCAGCCCACGCTGGCCACCGAGATGGGCTCGATGCAGGAGCGCATCACCTCCACCAAGAACGGCTCCATAACCTCGGTGCAGGCGGTGTACGTGCCTGCGGACGACCTTACCGACCCGGCTCCGGCCACCACGTTCTCGCATCTTGACGCCACCACGGTGCTGAGCCGTAAGATTACCGCGCTGGGCATTTATCCGGCGGTTGACCCGCTCGACTCCACCTCACGCATCCTCGACCCCAACATAGTGGGGGAGGAGCACTACCGTACTGCCCAGAGAGTCAAGCAGATACTCCAGCGCAACAAAGAGCTTCAGGACATCATCGCCATACTCGGAATGGACGAACTTTCCGACGAGGACAAGATAACGGTCAATAGGGCCCGCCGCGTGCAGCGCTTCCTCTCCCAACCCTTTGCGGTGGCGGAGCAGTTTACCGGCGTACCCGGCGTGATGGTTGATATTTCGGATACGATTCGCGGCTTCAATATGATACTCGCCGGCGAGTGCGACTACCTGCCTGAGCAGGCCTTCCTCAACGTGGGTACCATCGAAGACGCTATAGCAAAGGGAAAGAAGATTCTCGAACAGGCTAAGTGATGCTCAAGGCGTTGACACTCAAGGTGCTTACACCCGAAAGGACGGCCTTCGAAGGCGAGGTCGAGGCGGTGTTCCTGCCAGGTTCCGCCGGCGCCTTCGAGGTGCTTCCCGACCACGCGCCCATCATCACTACCCTTGAGGAAGGCAATGTAGTGTGGCGCGAGGGGGGAGAAGAGTCGTCGCTGGCCGTCAAGTCCGGGGCTTTGATATTGAAAGACAATGTATTGACCGTATGCGTGCAGGAAGGATAATAGCTATAGTAGCTTTGTTACTTCTGGCTTCGGAGGCGCTTTGCGCCGACCGAGGGGTTAGCTGCGAAGCAGCGCAAGGGGATTCTTCCCCTTGTCCCCCGGGGGTGCAGGGGGATAGTTCTTCCATGTCCAGCGAATCATCGCTGGACATGGAAGAGTATATATTCGGCCACATCTCCGACGCATATGAGTGGCACATCGCTACCGTAAACGGCAAGCACGTTTCCATCCCCCTGCCCTGCATCATCATCGATAATGGCATCCACGTATTCAGCAGCAGCCGCCTGGAGCACGGAGAGTCGTACGAGGGCTATTGCATAGCTCCCAAGGGTCAGGCTCACGAGGGCAAGATAGTCCGCGCCTCGGACGGCAAGCGTCCTTTCGATATATCCATCACCAAAAATGTCTGCGGTCTTATTATCGACAGCATCATTCTGGTGCTGCTCATCCTACTGTGCGCCCGCTGGTACCGCAAGCACGACGTGCTCAAAGAAGCCCCCACGGGCCTTGCAGCCCTCTTGGAGCCCGTCATTATGACCATTGAGAACGATGTGATCAAAGATGCCGTGGGGCCCGATTACAAGCGCTTCTCGCCATATCTTCTGACTGCGTTCTTCTTTATCCTGATAAACAACCTTATGGGTATCTTCCCGATTTTCCCGGGAGGTGCCAATATCACCGGCAATATCGCCGTAACCTTCGTGCTTGCAATGTTCACCTTCCTGATGGTGAACCTCTTCGGCAACAAGCACTACTGGAAAGACATTCTCTGGCCCGACGTGCCGGTGTTCCTTAAGGCCATACCCCTTATGCCGGCCATAGAGATACTGGGAATGTTCACCAAACCGTTCTCGCTTATGATAAGGCTCTTCGCCAATATGCTGGCGGGCCATATTATGCTCCTGAGTACGGTGGCTCTCATATTCCTTACCGCCAAGATGGGTGCTGTGCTCAACGGCTCGCTGAGTTTTGTGGCCGTAGTGCTGGGCATCTTCCTCGACTGCCTCGAGGTTCTGGTGGCATTCATACAGGCTTACGTATTTACGATGCTCTCGTCTGTCTTCATAGGACTGGCGCATCAGCATCCCGAAGGAGAAACTCATTAAAATCTTAATATTATGATCGGAACAATTCTTCAAGCGGCAGTTCTTGCCAAGGTCGGCGGCGCAATCGGCGCCGGAATCGTTGCTATCGGTGCAGCATTCGGTATAGGCAAACTTGCACAGTCCACTATGGAAGCGTCGGCCCGTCAGCCCGAGATTGCAGGCGGCCTGCGTACTACAGCTATCATTATCGGCGCCCTGCTGGAAGGTATTTGCCTTATCGGCGTCATCGCCTGCCTGCTCGCAGTTCTTTTGAGCTAGTATATGTCGCTGGTTACTCCGGATATAGGCCTGATATTCTGGATGGTCGTCATCTTCGGCGTGGTGTTCTTCCTCCTCGCCAGGTTCGGCTTTCCGGTAATTACCAAGGCTGTGCGGAAGCGTACCGAGCACATCGAAGACTCTCTCAAGGCGGCTCAGCAGGCACGTCTGAGCCTCGAGAGCGTAGAGCTTCAGAGCGCTCAGATGCTGGAGCAGACCCGCAGCGAGCAGGGACGGATACTCCAGGAGGCCTCACGCACCCGCGAAGAGATCCTCGCCGCGGCCCGCCAGCAGGCGCAGGACGAGGCGGCCGAAATACTCCGCAGCGCACGCGAAGAGATAAAGGCCGAGAAAGAATCGGCCCTGCAGGAGATACGTTCGGAGGTCTCGTCGCTGTCGGTGGCAGTGGCGGAAAAGATTATACGTAAAGAACTGGACAGCACCCCCGAGCAGCTTTCGCTGCTGGAGCGGTTTGCCGAAGAGGCGTCCAATGCACCTTTGAACTGATAGTATGAACTCGGGAGCGATCACCAAGCGTTATGCCACCGCGCTGCTGCGTCTGACCAAAGACAACGGCAGCGGTGAGAGGGTGTGCCGTCAGGTGGTGGCGATGCTAAGGCGTCCCTTCCGTATGCCGGAGGCCCTCGAGAGGGACCTGGAGATCTTTATAGCACTCATCTCCAAGAACGGGCGCATCGACTATCTGCGGCGGATTCTTCGCACTTACGTCGATCTGTACTGCCGCGATGCGGGCCTTGCCCACGTGCGGCTGACCACCACCTTGCCCTCGGCTGAACTCTCGGCCAGGGTTACCCGCGAGCTGGAGGCCCGGAGCGGCCGCAAGGTGCTGCTCGAAACCGAGGTAGATCCGTCGCTGATTGGCGGCTACCGTGTTGAATATGACGGACTTATGTTGGATGCCAGCGTGCGGCGCCAGCTTGAGATACTACAGCGTCAATTTGTAGAAAAGAACAACCGTATTGTGTAAGGATGGCACAAAACACTATTAAAGCAAGCGAGATTTCGGAGATACTGTACAGGCAGCTGAAGGGTATCGACACTTCTCTTAAATACGAAGAAGTGGGCAGCGTGCTCACCGTCAGCGACGGCGTGGCCCGCATCTACGGCCTGTCCAAGGCAGAGGCCGGCGAACTCCTCGAATTCGACTGCGGTGTAAAGGCCGTGGTGATGAACCTCGAGGAAGACAGCGTCGGCGCCGTGCTCCTCGGCCCCACCGACCAGGTGAAGGAAGATATGAGGGTAAGACGCCTGGGCCGCATTGCCGGTATCGATGTGGGCGAAGGGCTCGTGGGCCGTGTGGTCGATCCCATAGGCACTCCTCTCGACGGCTTGGGCAAAGTGCAGGGCGAGACAGTGCGTATGCCCCTCGAGCGCAAGGCCCCCGGCGTTATATTCCGTGAGCCGGTGCACGAGCCGCTGCAGACGGGCCTCAAGGCCATAGACTCGATGATTCCCATAGGCCGCGGCCAGCGCGAGCTGATTATCGGCGACCGCCAGACCGGAAAGACCGCCATTGCCATCGACACCATCATCAACCAGCGTCAGGGATGGCTCGACGGCGACCCCGTGTACTGTATCTACGTTGCCGTGGGCCAGAAGGGTTCCACAGTGGCCTCCATCGTGCAGACCCTGAGGGAGAAGGGGGCGATGGACTACACCATAGTGGTGGCCGCTACAGCCGCCGATCCCGCCGCGCTCCAGTATTACGCTCCTTTTGCAGGCGCCGCTATCGGAGAGTATTTCCGCGATACCGGCCGTCACGCCCTTGTGGTGTTCGACGATTTGAGCAAGCAGGCCGTCGCCTATCGTGAGGTGTCGCTCATCCTGCGCCGTCCTTCGGGCCGCGAGGCCTATCCGGGAGACGTATTCTACCTGCACTCCCGCCTGCTGGAGCGCGCCGCCAAGATAATCTCTCAGCAGGAAGTGGCCGAGCAGATGAACGACCTTCCGGAGTCGCTCCGCGGCAAGGTGCGTGCGGGAGGCTCCCTTACTGCTCTCCCCATTATCGAAACCCAGGCCGGCGACGTTTCGGCCTACATTCCTACCAACGTAATTTCCATCACCGACGGTCAGATATACCTCGAGAGCTCCCTGTTCAACGCCGGTTTCCGTCCCGCGGTCAACGTGGGCATCTCGGTCTCGCGTGTGGGCGGATCGGCGCAGGTCAAGAGTATGAAGAGGGTGGCCGGTACGCTCAAGATCGACCAGGCGCAGTTCAGCGAGCTGGAGTCGTTCTCCAAGTTCTCGTCCGACCTCGACAAGGTTACCGCAATGGCCCTCGACAAAGGGCGCAAGAACAACCAGCTGCTTATCCAGCCCCAGTATTCGCCTATGAAGGTAGGGGAGCAGGTGGAGGTGCTGTTCTGCGGCACACGCGGCCTTATGGCCGATATCAGGGTCGACCAGGTGATTGAGTTCCAGAATATTTTCCTCGAGCGTATGAGGGCGTCGCACCCCGATGTTCTCGCCGAACTGCAGGCGGGAAAAGTTACGCCCGAGTCCGAAAAGGTGCTCACTGATGTAGCTTCCGAGATATGTCTTCACTTAGGGAAGTAAAAGACCGCATCGCCTCGGTACGGAGTACGCTGAAGATTACTTCGGCTATGAAGCTCGTGGCTTCTTCCAAGCTGCGTAAGGCCCAGCGTTCCATCGAGGCTCTGCGTCCCTATGAGCGTGCTCTTGAAGAGATTCTCTCGGCAGTGCAGGGCGGCGGGGAGTTCCCTCCGGGGCCATTATCCCAAGTTTTTCAGGCCCCGGAGGGAACTCCCCACCGCGACAGTACAATAGTCTTGCTGGCGTTTTCGAGCAACAGCTCGATGTGCGGCGCCTTCAATGCCAACGCCATCAAAAGAGCCCTGGAAGTGCTGAATGAAGCAAAATCGCAGGGCGTGGAAGTAGAAGTGTGGAGCTTTGGGAAGAAGATGACCGACGCCTTCCGCAAGAGCGGCAATCCCGCCGCGCGTGATTATTCTTCGCTTGTAGCCCATCCCGATTACAATCTCTCTGCCGAGGCCGCCTGCGAGCTTCGCCGCCGTTATGAGGAGGGCGAGATTGGCGGCGCCATCTTGGTTTACAATCATTTTGTGAGCGCCGGACGGCAGCAGGTGGTAACGGAGCAGTACCTGTCCTCATCGGAGCTTCCGTTGAAAGAGGCTGCCGAGGTGCAGGCCGATTACATTCTCGAACCCTCGCGTCCGGCCCTTCTGGAGGCCCTTGCCCCCCAGGTGAGCGACCTTAAGCTCTATTCTGCCCTGCTTGATTCCGTAGCTGCCGAGCACGCCGCACGTATGGTGGCAATGCAGGCTGCCACCGACAACGGCGAGCAACTTCTTGCTGAGCTGACCCTTGAGTATAACAAGGGCCGCCAGCAAAAAATCACTTCAGAAATCCTGGACCTGGTGGGAGGTTCGGCAGGCGTTTAGAAACTGTAGCCTAAAACGGCGCAGAAAGAGCCTCCGAGCGACGAAGGCAGGGCCACATAGGCAGCGTCCAGGCTCAAACCCTTGAATTTGAATCCGAGTCCGGCCGACATCAGGCTGGGGAGCGCGGCGTTGCTGAGCCTGCCTCCAACCCTTGCAAACAGCATATTCTTGAACGAATACTCGGCGCCACTCGAAAAGGCAAATCCCGACGACAGGTAGGCGGCGGCATCGGCGGCTATATTCAGCCTGGAGTCACCTCCCAGCGAAAGAGGATATGATGCCGCGGCAAAGAACTCGCCGGGAACCATATACGTCTGATTGTTTCCGTCCTTTACGGGAATGCCTATGTTCCGCGCGCCTGCGCTCACATTCACGCCGGCGATGCGCAGGAAGGCGTTCAAATCGAACGAGGCCGTGTTGAAGCCGGCATTCGACGCCACCGAAGAGTGCAGGTAATGAACTCCCGCACCTATGCTCAGTTTGTCGTTGATGGCGTATGCTGCACCGAGATTGGCCCTTATGGAGGAGGGGGTGGACTCGTCGATCTTGTTGCCGTCGGCGCTGTACTCAATTACGCCTTCTCCGTTCTGGAATCCGCCGCCCACAGTAAGCCACAGGGCTTTGCCGAGCCTGACGGACACGCCGCCTTCGGGGCAATTGTCCTTGCCAGGAGCCCATCTGCGGTAGCCGGCGCTCAGTGCGAGCACGCTTTCCGAGAAGGCCAGGGAAGAAACGTTGCCGAACGATGCCCAGGCGGGGGAGCTTGCAGTAGCAAGGCCCGCTCCGCCCATTCCCATCAGCACGGGATCGGGATTAACGGCCGAGAAGGCCATAGCGGGGGAGCGGCCTGCATTCTCGCTCTGTGCGTAGGCAGGAAGAGTAAAGAATGCGCAGAGAGCGGCCAGTATGATAATGGAAAACTTTTTCATCGCAATACTATTTCTTTACTATTATCCTGCTGAACTTCTTGCCCTCATAGGCAATGTCCAGGCGATACTTTCCGGGGGCGCATTCGCGCATATCGATTACCGCGGGGTTGAAACCGCTTACAGTGAGGGTTTTGTTGTAAACAACAGAGCCGACCGAATTGGTAATGCGGATATCGGTGGGAGCGTCCTTTTCGGTACGTATGGTGAGCTTGTCGATAACCGGGTTGGGGAAACTCTCCGCTACGTTATCGGGATCTTTGATAAGAATGTTCAGCGGCTGTGAGCACTCTTTGCCTCCGGCGTCTTCTGCTACCACGGTGAGGCTCGAAAGACCGAATGCCTGGGGCGAGAGGATAATCTTGGACCCATCGACGCTGACTTTAACCAGCCCGATGTTGTATCCTCTGACTTTGTATTCTATTTCCTCCTGCTCGGGATCCTGGAAGTATCCGGCCAGATCGAAGGCAAGAGGCTCCTTGTTGCCGTAAATCAAGAGGTCTTCGAAATTCTTCAGGGCCACCGGTGCTTCGTTGTGCAGGATTGTATAATCGAATGATGCCTTTGCCGAAGCGTCGTATTTGTCGGTGACGGTGAAATTAACGGCATACGTGCCTTCAGAAAGCTTGCGGCCGCGGATTTCTACGGTCAGGATACCTTCGTCGGCGTTGTAGTCGTAGTTGACTCCTTCGGTACCAGCGGTAAGGCTGATGGTGACGCTGTGGGAGTCGGGATCGTAAACCTTGATGGGTATTTTCCTTACTTCAGAGGCCTTGATTTCGTACGGCCCCTGCTCGATGAACTCTATTACGGGCGAGTTGTTGGCATAGGTGTCCTGCTGCATCACCTCCGAAGGAGTGCTGTACTTGCCGTGGTAGTTGGCGGCCAGTATAACCACATAATAATTGCTCTCAAACTCCAGTTCGTCGATGCTCGCGGTATAGCTTTCTCCTATCTTGGCGCCTTTGTTGAGCACTTCCTGGAAGATTACTCCGTCGGGGATGGAGGAATAGGGATCAAGTCCCTCAATGTCTTCTTTCGTATGCGAGGCGGCAACCAGGAATTTATATGCGGCATTCCCGACCGAATCGCCGGGCACGGCGAAGCTGATGTCTATCCTGTTTCCGGATGCGCTGCTCACAGCTCCGGTAATGGCGTCAGGGGCTTCGAGGCTCTCGCAGGTAAAGGCTCCCATTGCATCGAGGAAGGGGCCTATACGAGATGCTGCAGGAACCAGGTCGTGGTTCGCTCCGCCCAGGAGCTTCTCAATGAGCTGGCTGTTGGTGAAGCCTTTGCCGCCATAGTACGATATGAGCAGGGCGGCGACTCCAGTAACGTGCGGGCAGGCCATAGAAGTGCCCTGCAGCGGGCCGTATTTATTGGTTGGAACTGTGCTGAGGATATTGGTGCCGGGGGCGCAAATATCCACCCAATCTCCGTAATTGGAGAAGTTAGCTTTCTTGAAATTCTGGGTTGTGGCGCCCACTGCTATGATGGGCGCATAGTTCGCCGGTGCGCCGTTGGCGATATTCTCATTGCCTGCGGCAAAGATCACCACTCCGCCGGCCATAGGGCCGACCTGTTTGCCTGCAGAGTCGTATCCGGCGTATTTTATAAAGTAATCTACGGCAGCTTTGTCGGAGTATCCTATAGTGGCGTTCAGAGCGTCCCTGAGTTCATCTCCGGTCAAATTACCGTCGTCGTTGTAGTCGAAGGTATATACCCAACTGTTGTTGCACACGGTGGCGCCGTGGTCGGCGGCCCATTTGATGGCCGAAGCGGTATCTCCGCTGCGCCCTTTAGCGTCATCGGACAGGAATTGGCAAGACAGAATCCTTACGCCTCCTATTCCGGCGGCGGCGTTGCCTCCTGCAATTCCTGACACGCCTTTGGCGTTGTTGCTGATGGCGCCTATGGTACCGGCTACGTGCGTTCCGTGCATATCGGAAGTTATGTTAAAACCCCCGTCCACGAAGTTCTTGCTGCCGTCTATGCCTCCGGGTATGACGCTCAGGTCTTCGTGGTCCACTTGGACTCCACCGTCGATAACGGCGACGATTACCTGATCGCTGCCGGTGGTATAGTTCTCCCACACCGGCTCGACGTTAATGCCGGAGCCGCCTCCTTTGTTGGACTTCAGGCCCCAGAGCTGCGACCACATAGGGTCGTTGAATGAAGTTGCTTTGACTATTCTGTCGGGCTCAACTATGTCGATACCGTCAATGGCCGACAAGTCGCCCGATGCCTTGGTAAAGGGCACTGCGGTGTCGTATTCGATCTTGTACCACAGGTGCAGGCCCTCGGCGCGGGTGCGCGCCTCGAATTCTCCCGCATCGGGAAACAGCCTTTCGAGTGAAGTAATTTCAAGTCCGGAGTTCAGGCTCCCTCCCTTTTCAATAACTGAAGCAAGCTCTTCGCTGACGTGTACGAGTGCAGTGCCCTTGGTGTACACTTCTTCGGCGCTCTTTTGCGGAACGCTTTCAGGTATGGCACTATTATTTGTACACGAAGCCGCCACAAGCATTGCGGCGGTAAAGCAGAGGAGGGAATCCGTAAACTTTTTCATCGTGAAAGAATTTAAAAAAGGGTGCCGGATGACCGGCACCCTTAATAGTAACTATCCGTGAAGATTACTCAAGCGGACCAGCGTATTCGATTTTGTAGTCCTTTTCGAAGTATCCCAAGATACCAATGAAAGGATAGGGGCTGGGATATCCGTGGACATCGATCTCCATATATCCATCTTCAATCTCGGTAACTGTAGCAACCTTGTCCTCAACAGTGCATTTAAGCACGAGGGGAGCTGCATACATTACAAAGCAGGTAGTAGGATTAAGAAGAGCGTAGATTACACCGTTGTCGCTGAAGTAAGAGCCGTTGGCCTCGTTGCCATAAACCAGGCCATTGAAGGTAAGCTTATTCTCGGAATAATCGTAGGCACCTCTCAGAGGAAGAGTAGCACCCTGCTCGCCGAACCAGGCGCCTGTCATTACAAAAGTGCCGGGCTCAACCTCGCCGATGGTAACCTTGAACGGTTGGCCCACGGTGGGACCATCGTAGGCTCCGTAAGGCTCAAGATCGGCTTTGGTGTCGGGAGTGATGGTGTAATAACCTGCCTTGAAAGCCACATCAGGGTGAGCTCCGGGAATGTTGACGACCGTAGTCTCAACTTCGCCGAGAAGACCGTCTTTACTGATTGCAGCCACGCTGACTTGGTAGTAATCCTGCAAGACGCAGCTTATCCTCACATCCTTTGAAGTCTCATCACCTTTGATGATGGAGGCGGAAGTATATGTACCGTTCACAGACTTAGTGACAATAGAGTAAGCATCGGGAATGCTGTTGGTGAAATTACCGTCAGCTGATGTAAAGATTGCGTAAGCGTAGTTCTGAACATCGGCAGAAGGGGTGAGCTTGAGGGTGAAACCAACATCAGTCTTGTCGGTAATCTCCAGGCCAACAGTGGGCTTTGCTTTGCCCTTGTTGTTGGTGTTGGGATAGCTGATGCCATCATCTTTGCTACAAGATGCGAACAGCAAGCTGCCAAGAACCAAAGAAGCGATTATATATTTGATTTTCATGATCTTGTGCTTTTATAGTTAATTAACTTTCAAGCGAATAACCCTCGTTCTGCTCGTTCTCCATCTGAGGATTGGCTTCCATTTCCTTGGTAGGGATGGGCCAGATGAACTTGGGGCTGTCGGCAGGGAGAGAAAGGTTGTAGCCGGTATCCTGGATCATTGAAGGATCCTGTCCTTCATCACGGGCGAAACCGATATGATAACGCTTGATATCGCTCAGGCGGAAGCCCTCGCCGAACAGCTCGCGGTTACGCTCGGCACGAATCTCATCCTTGCTTGCTCCGGTGACGGCTGCGCCACGGGCGGTCTGCAGGGCGTTGAGATACTTGGCGGCATTGCCGGAATCGCCATTCTCGGCAGCTGCCTCAGCGGCGATGAGGTACATCTCGGAAATCCTGAACACCTTAGGCATATTGATGTAACGGGATGCGGCGCTGGTGTTGAGCTTGGGATTGCCGTTGAATTTGGTAAGCATAGTGATCTTGCCTACGTTGCCACGCATATTGATGTCGCTTTCGGTGAAGTAAGCATCGTAGCGGATGTCGCCGGGGGCATAGAGGTCAAGGACCCACTTCTCGGGGAAGTACTGAGGATCGTCTTCACCCTCTTTGCCGGAGGTGTTGTGCACGAAGTAGCTGCAAGCGGAGCCACCGTCGGAAGAATCGACGATGATGGGCTGCCAGATGGCCTCGCCCAGATTGTCGTTAATCCAGCCGTCAGCGTATTTCTTGGCATCGGTCTGCAGAGGATAGGTGCCTTTGTCAGCAAGGGCGCTGGCTGCAGCATAAGCGGTTGACCAGTCGTGCTTGGTGAGGGCGACACGGGCCTTGAGGGCCTGTACTGCGTCTGCGGAAACATAGCCGTAATCGGGCTTGCCTGCGGTCTTGACATACTTCTCGGCGTCGGCAATGTCCTCATCGATCTGCTTGTAAGTTTCGGCAAGGGTGCCGCGGTGAGGATACTTGCTGGCGTCTCCGGTAGGCTCATACTTGGTGACCACGGGAACGCCGAACACACTTTCTGCAGATGCGGGATCGTAATCCTTGCAGAAGTACTGGGTAAGACGGAAATACAGGAATGCGCGCATAAACTTGGCTACGCCCATGTATTCCTCAACTTGTGCTTTCTCATCATCGCTGATGCCTTCTTTTGCAAGAACCTTCTCGGCACCTGCGATAAGGAAGTTGCAGTTGCCGATTACAGAATAGTAGTTTGCCCAGACACTCCACACTCCGGAGTCGGAAGCGGTAAGGCCATTTCCTCCGTGATAGGTATAATAATCACCATCCCAGTTTCCGTAGTTCTTTATGGCGTGATAGCTATCGGTCATAAAGTCGGTAGAATACATATAGAAACCGCTGAAGAGGCTCTTGGATGCAGCGTAAATACCTACAAGGAAGTTGTTGCAGTCAGCAGCGCTTTCCATTGCGTCTTCGGTGCTCAGATATTTGTCGGGATATTGTTCGAGGCTGCAGGAACTGAAAGCGGCTGTGCCGGCCATCAGTGCGAGAGTAACATATAATATCTTTTTCATAATCGTATGCTCTTTTTAATTAGAACTGAATCTCAATACCACCCACGATCTGACGGGAGTTAGGATACAGACCAGCCATACCATTCTCATAGCCAACCTCAGGGTCATATCCGAGGAAGTTGGTGAAGGTGAGGAGGTTACGTCCAGTAACATAGATGCGTGCGCCAGAGACTACGTTGGTCTTCTCAAGAAGTTTCTTGGGCAGGCTGTAAGAGAGGGTGACATTCTTCAGACGCATAAAGGATGCGTTGTCGTACCAAGTGCTGTCGAAGTTCATAGGAGTACCGTACTTAGGAATTTCGGTAACGTCTCCGGGCTTTGTCCAGATGGTGTTCATTATGCTTTCGAAGTTACTCTGGCCCAGGAGGTTCTGGGTGTTGCGGGTGTAGTAACGTTCGTTAACCCAAATGTAGCGGTCGCCAATCCAGGAGAAGTCGGCGTTCAGGCCCCAGTTGCCCCAGGAGATGTTGGTGGAGAAACCACCCGACCAGGGAGATACTGCGGACTTGCCGTCCCAGAACATATAGAGGTCGTCGCTGAATTCCTTGGTGGTCTCATCGGAGTCGGGAATCCTCCAGGTAGGAGAACCGTCCTGAGGATCGACACCGGCGAAGATAGGAGTGAACACCTCGTTGAGGTCGTGACCAACTTCCCACTTCAGACCTTCGTCGTAGAAAGAGAGCTCGTTCAGGCCCTGATAGAGCTTCTCGACGCGGTTGCGGTTGTAGTTGACGTTGGCGCTCACGTTCCAGAGGAAATTCTTGGAGTGGATGATATCCACGTCGAGGCTCACGTCAATACCAGTATTGGAGAGCTCTGCGATGTTGCCCCAGCCGCTGGTATGACCGGTGGTGGCGGAGAACGGGAGCTCCATAAGCAGGTTGGATGAATATTTCCTGTAGAACTGGACGTCGAAGCCGATTCTGTTGAGCAGGCGGCCGGACAGAGCCACGTTGGTGGTAGCTACGGTTTCCCAGGTAAGGTCGGCGTTAGGAACCTGGCTCAGGCCCCAGCCGCTGACGTTGTTGTACTTGGAGCCGGCGCCTACCAGACCGAGGCTGGCGTACCAGCTGCTCATTCCGGAGTTACCGGTGGTACCGTAGGTAACGTTGAGGTTGAGGTCGTCGACCCAGCCCACGTTCTGCATAAAGTCCTCGTGCTTGATCTTCCACATTGCGCCGATAGCGTAGAAGGTTGCGTACCTGTGGTTAGCACCGAACAGGGAAGAACCGTCACGACGTACGGAAGCATCTACGAAGTAGCGCTCGTCGAAGTTGTAGTTGAGGTTGAAGAAGAATGAATTGAAAGTACATTCCTCGTTGTAACCGTCCCAGCTGCTGACATTGGTAGTGGTACCGAATGCGGTAAGACGGTCGTCGGTCAGGCCGGTACCGGTAGCATTGAAGTACCTGTAGTGCCTGAGGATGGACTCCTGACCAAGCAGGGCGGTAATGTTGTTACGGCCGAAGTTGGTGGTGTACTCAATGGTGTTGGTGGTGGACAGCTGATAGTAGCGCTGCAGGGCCTGGGCATTGCGTCCGCGTCCGGAATACACAGTGTATTGAGGCTTGTTGATGGACTCGTTGGTGTAGTCGAAGGCATCAACTGCCTCGGCGGTGCGGATCTTGAGGCCCTTGACAGGTGCGATCTGCAGGTATGCCTGACCGGTCACGTCAACGCTCTCACGGTCGTTGGTGTTGTTCTTGTAATACTCGTGGAGGTCCATTTGGTTATCCCAAGGATAACGAAGGTTAACATCACCGTAGCTCACGGTGCCGTCGGGGTTGGAGATAATCTCGAAAGGAACCTCGTAAGGGATCTCGGTGACGGCGACAAGCATAGGAGACTGGCTGTACCAACCGGTAACGATGGTGTGGTACTTGGTGTAGGACAGACCAAGATTGGTTCCGACCTCGAGCCAGTCCGTGATGCGGGTGTTGACGTTGCTGCGGACATTGAAGCGGTTGGTGCTGGAGTTGATCTTGGAAGTACCTTCCTCGGAGTACAGACCGAAGGACAGATAGTAGTTGGTCCTGTCGGTGGCGCCACGGAGGGATATGTCTGCCTGATAGAGGGGTGCCTGCCTGTCGAAGAGATATTTGGTCCAGTCGAAATCGATGCCGTTACCGATGATAAATGCCTTCTTTGCCTGGAAAGCAGGGTCGGTAAGGTTGGCGGGATTGGCCTTCTCTTCGTATGCGAGCAGTTCGGCTGCGCTCATCATGTCCAGCTTATACATGGTAAGCATGGAAATACCATACTGGCCACGGGCGGAAACCGTGGGCTTCTCGCCGGTCTTACCCTTCTTGGTGGTGACGAAGATAACACCGTTGGCAGCCCTGGAACCGTAGATTGCGGTTGAGGATGCATCCTTGAGAACGGAGATGTTCTCGATGTCGTTAGGGTTGATGGACTGGAACACGCCGGAGCTCACGGGCACACCGTCGAGGATGTACAGAGGAGCGCTGCTCAGGTTGATGGAGGACTGACCGCGGAGCTGCAGTGATACGGAGCTCTGAGGCTCACCGGAGGTGTTGAAAACCTGCAGACCTGCAACCTTGCCCTGGAGGGCGTCGGCGATGTTGGCCGTAGGCTTTTCGGCGATGTCCTTAGAGGAGACGGTCTCCACGGAACCTACCACGTTGCCGATCTTACGGGCTGAACCGTAGCCGACTACGATTGTACCTTCAAGAGCCTCGGCGTCTTCGGTCATAACAACGTCGATCTGGGTCTTGCCCTGAACGGGAACCACGCTGTCTTTGAAGCCCACGGCCTTGAATACGAGGGTGCCGTTCGCGGGTGCGGAAATGGTATAGTCACCATCTAACCCGGCAGCGACACCGTTTGATGTTCCTTGCACGAGCACGCCGGCTCCCGGGATGGGATTGCCGCCGGAGTCACGCACGACACCCTTGACGGTGACATTCTGAGCGGAGAGCGTCACGCCGAGCATCAGGAACAAAGCACTGAAGAACAGTTTAGCTTTTTTCATAAGCGTTACTTTAAATTAAACAATAAATTATACTAACTAATCTTAGTTTCCCTTTTTAAGTCTTAGTTACGAAATTAGCGCGCAATATCGCAATATTTTTTTTATAAAACAAATATTTCCGCTCCAAACCGTTGACGTGGAGCAGTAAAATAGCATTTTTAGCACCTGTTCAGCTGCTAATTAATAAGATTTTTTGTAATGATTTAAAATAATTATGGCAGATATGATTGATTTTTTAAAGCAAATCCTGCCTGATTTTTTCAATATATTCGTCAATTCTTTTTAATTCGCGAGGTATCCTGATATGTTGCGGGCAAGCGCTCATACATTTTCCGCAGGAAATGCAGTGGGCTGCCTGGCGTACCGACTCCACGGCTTTGTCGTATTCCGCCAGATAACGGCGGCGCGCACGGGCATATTTTTCCTGCTCGGGACCCTTGACATAAGTCCCTTCCACCACGCTGTTGTCGTAGAAGCGGAACACTCCCGGAATGTCGATTCCGTAAGGGCAAGGCATACAGTACTGGCAGCCGGTGCAGCCCACCAGCGGGAAGTTTGACTGCTCTTCGGCAATCTGTTCGAGGAGCTCGAATTCCTCTTCCGTCAAAGGTTTGAAGTTGCAGAAGGTGCGCAGGTTGTCCTCGAGGTGCTCGCGGTAGGTCATTCCGCTGAGCGCGGTGAGCACCTTGGGGAAGCTTCCCACAAAGCGGAACGCCCACGACGCCACGCTCCTGTCGGGCTCGCGCTCTTTGAGCCGGGCCGTCTGGGTTTTGGTCAGGCTGGCCAGGCCGCCGCCTCTGAGCGGCTCCATAATGACTACCGGAATGTCCCTGGCGGCGAGCTCCTCGTACATATGGTCGGCATTGGTGTTGCGGCCTCCGGCGTGAGTCCAGTCGAGATAGTTCATCTGTATCTGCACAAAGTCCCAGTGGTACTTGGGGTGCAGCTCCATCATCGAGTCGAAGCCTTCTTTGTGGCTGTGAATGGAGAATCCGAGCTTGCGTATGGTGCCTTTCTCCCTCTCTTTGAGCAGGAATTGCAGGATCCCGGTATCCTCGAAGCGCCTTTTGAAGTCGTCGGCGCTGCCGATGGAGTGCAGCAGATAGTAGTCGATGTGGTCGGTCTTGAAAGTCTCGAGCGAGCGGCGGTACATCTTTACGGAATTCTCGTAACTGGGGTCGGAGAAGTTGGAGAGTTTGGTGGCGAGCAGCCATTTCTCCCTCGGATAGCGGTTCAGGGCCTCTGCCGTGGCCCTTTCCGAATCGCCCCGCAGATATACCGGCGAGGTGTCGAAGTAGTTGACACCGTGGGCGATAGCCTCGTCCACCAGGCTGTTTACCGCTTCCTGGTCGATGACTTCGTTGCCCTCGGCGTTCTTGGTCATAGGCCAGCGCATACAGCCGTAGCCCAGCACGCTTACGCCTGGATAGTGCTCCAGCATCGGGCCTTCTATCTTGATTTCTCCGGTGGCGGCGGATTCGTTGTCTTTTTTGGGGGCTCCGCAGGCTGCGAGGCCGGCAAGTGCAACGGCGGCGCCGCTGCTCTTAAGGAATGATCGTCTGTCCATACTCATTTGCTAATATGGGTTTCAAGTCCTTTGACGGTTATTGCGCTAACGGGGCGCGAAGGACAGAGGTATTCGCATTTGCCGCAGCCTATGCACTGCTCCTCTGCTACCACGGGGCGCCTTACCCCGTCGGAATTGACCATCGAGATGGCTCCTGTGGGGCAGTGGCTCTCGCAAGCTCCGCAGGCCTCCTTGCCGGAGGCAGCGAAGCAAAGATACTGATTGACTACTGCGGTACCTATGCGGATAAGGGTCTTCTGGTCTTTGTCCACGGGGCGGATGGCGCCGGCGGGGCAGACCTGCGAGCAGGATGTGCACTCAGGGCGGCAGAAGCCTTTTTCGTAACCCATCTGCGGCTGAAGCAGGTGGTCCGGGTCGGTCGAAGGCCTGAGTACCGAGTTGGGGCAGGCGGCGACGCACAGCTGGCAGGCGGTGCAGCTGTCGTAGAAGGTCTTGACGCTGCCGGCTCCGGGCGGCACGAGTCGGGGCTCCCTCTCCAGGGGCTGCTTGGGCTCCACGTCGGCAAGACCGCCGTCCACTTTCATATTCTGCGCGCGCGCTATTCCGCTCCCGGCCGCTCCGGCCACAAGCAGCGCGGCGCTGTTGATGAACGCCCTGCGTCCCTTGGCTTCTTCACTTCCGCGCGATGAGGGGACCGCCGGGCCGAAGCTCAGGGCTCCCTTCTTGCACGCCTGGATGCAGTCGAAGCAATCCACGCAGCGCGAGCGGTCGATCTTGAGCGTGCCTTCCTCTATGCAGGAGGCCTTGCATACGCGCGAGCAGGCGCCGCACTTGCCGCATTTGTCTTCATCTACCCTTATCCCGAGCAGGGAGAAGCGGCTGATGCATCCCAGCAGGGTTCCCACCGGGCAGATGGTGTTGCAGTATGCGCGTCCCCACAGAGCTGCGCACACGGTGACGATGACAAGGGTCACCAGGGCCGTGACGAGCAGGGCTGCGGGCACATTTCCGGCGATGCTGCTGACTATGCGTCCATAAGCGCTGTACGGCTCAAGCAGAGCGACGACCAGCTGGAGGCCGAAAATGATGCAGCATATCAGCGCTGCGGCGATGGGGTAGCGCACCCAGACACGCTCTTTATTGAATTTGAAGCGCTTGCGCAAGGGCTTGAACCACTTGCCAAGGGTGCGGCGTATCCAGAGCACCAGGTCTTGGAAAACTCCGAGCGGACACATAACGGAGCAGTAGATGCGCCCCAGCACAAAAGTGACCAGCACTATGCACAGCAGTACGGCCACATTGCCCAGAGTGGCGCCGGCAATGACTCTGAGAGTCGTAGGCAGGGCCTGCAGTTTGGCGAGGATTCCCCACCAGTCGTGGCCTATACCCACAAACAGCAGCGTTATCAGTATAAAGCACAACGCTGCAAGAACTATTCTAACCTTCCTTAACATATTTAAGTAGTTTCTAGTATTTTGTCCGCCAGTTCAAGTCTTTTCAGGCAGTGCGCCTTGAAGTCTTCCCAGCGGTAGAAATCTTTCCAGGCCCGGCTTCCGCCGCGGTCGGTGTAGCAGGGGATGGGGAAGTGCTGCGGCACTTCGTCCAGGGTGCAGCGCACCAGCAATTCGCCCCTGGAGTTGCGGTACAGGGCGAACAGCAGGGTGGAGGCCATAGGCATATGGCCGAAGTCGTAGATGCGGCAAACCTTTTCGGGGTCGGGCTCGCAGTGGTCCCAGCCTTCGGCCTCGAGGAGCACCAGGGTGCCCGATATCTTGTAGTCGTGCCCGAAGCGCAACCTGGCCGCGACCCCGCTCTCCGTTATATCTTCTTCCCAGTATTTTACGAAGTCCCTGAGCAGCGCCTCCTCCAGGGCCCAGTTGCGCCCGTGGTACAGGGGAGTGGCTCCGCAGCAGCTGTACATCCTGAAGTTCTCGCATTCCCACATCTTCCACGCATCGTCGGGGTCCATCAGGTACATCAGCGACTCCTCCGGGCCCAGGGTCTCGGAGAAGCACAGGTAGAAATAGAACATCCGGGCTGCGTTGATGTAGGTTTTGAAAACCTTGAGCACCAGCTGCGGCTCGGTGAAGAAGCGCCCGAAGAAGCGCCCGGGATCGAGATTCTTCTCCCACAGGGCGTTGAATGAGGGGTTCCACCTGGCGGTGTCGGCCTCGAAGGCGCGGCTCCAGTCACGCTCCTCTGCGCGGGGGTTGTATTTGCTGGTGGGATTGAGTATCCCCATATCGGCGGCGGAGGCATCGAACTGAATGTCAAGGCGTTTGTCCAGCCGGCGGTACTCGTCGCAGGCGGCTGCCATCGACAGTATGGTGCGGTTGGTCTGGGTGGAACGGGCGACTATCTTGCGGGAGCCCCGGAAGACGGGCCGCCAGCTCTTGAAGATGCGGCGCGCCACCACCCGGTGCTGCTCCTGCCCGTAAGGGGTGAGGTCATACGCGCGCCCGCGAACTATATCATAAACTGCTTCGCTCTTGCGGTAAAGCTCTTCGCCGAGGGGAGTGAGCTGCCCCTTGCGGGAGGCCTCGGAGAGCAGTTTGTGCATCTGGTCGTAGAGGCTCTCTTTGCTGTAGAGCCTGGCTCCGTGGCGGGCATAGGTGCTGATGTTGAATGGCTTGAAGCCGGGAGGCGCCGTTGGGGCTGCCGCCTGGGAGGTGTAATCGTACCCCCGGAACCAGTTGGCTGCACAGCGTACGTCGGCCCTCACCTCCTCGGGGGTGAGCCCTTGGGCTGAAAGGGCTGCGCACCAGAGCAGCAGGCCCGCCGCTATGCTTGCCAGATACTTCATCCTCTTAGATATACGCCCTCGTCGAGCAGTGCTTGTTGGAGTTTCTTGACGTCCAGCTTGCGCGGCTCTACGCCGCTTCGGGCGCAGAGGGCGGCAGCCTTGCCGGCCGCCTCGCCCAGGCACATCGCAGGCCCCATCACTCTCACGGATGCCAGTGCCAGGTGTGTGGCCGAGATGTTGCGTCCCGCGCAGATCAGTCCGTCCACCTTGAGGGGAACAAGACTGCGGTAGGGGATGTCGTAGCAGTCGGGGCACCACATCAGGGTGCAGTCTCCGCCCACCGGATGGTGCAGGTCAACGGGATACGCAGCTACGCCTATGGCGTCTTCGAAGCGGGCGCAGTCGAAAATGTCCTGCTCGGTTAGTATGTATTCGCCTATGATGCGGCGCGATTCACGTATGCCCATAAACGGCGCCACCCTGTCCACGTAGGCATTCTCGAATCCGGGGATGAACGCCTTGAGGTAGCGGACTATCTCGGCGTTCTGCTTGATGCACTCCTCCTCGCCACGGGTGTACTGCTCCGGGTCGGTGGCGTCAACTCCGTTTACGCGGGACATATTCACCCACCACTCGTCGGGGGCCATACCGGTCATAAATATGGTGCGCTCCACGGGCAGTTTGTAGCCCTGTTCGCGGGCGGCCTTGATCTGGTTGCGGAAGCCCACCATAGTGCAGTTGTCGTCGGCGCGGAAAAACTCGTTGGGAATGAAATCGATATCGTAGATGTCAGGATGGTCGGCCACAGAGTCCCGCAGCTTGCGGGAATCCACTCCGCGCATCGAGAACATAAGGGTAGGGGGCTGTGCGATGCCGTTCTCGTTGCCGTAGGCCATAGGGGCTCCGGCACGGAAAGCCACGTCGCCGTCGCCGGTGCAGTCCACCACGGTCTTGGCCAGGATGGCCTCACGCCCCTTCTTGGACTCGATTATTACGCCCTTGACCCTGTCTCCTTCTTTGATTACGTCCACGCACATCACGTACATCAGTACTTTCACTCCGCACTCTTCCATAATCTCCCACGCCAGGCGCTTGGTGCCCTCGGGGTCGATCATAGTAAGGCTTACGTGCAGGGGACAGGCCCTGTGATGGGTGGCCTGCCCGCGGCTGCGGAGCGTCTGTACGAAGCGCAGGGGGAGACCTTTTATGATTTCGTTGCCTTTGCGGCCGAGGAAGCCCAGAAGGGGCAGCCCCTGGGTCATATTGCCTCCGAGGGAGCCGCGGTTTTCGATGAGCATTACTTTAGTTCCCTCCACGAGGGCGGCGGCCTGTGCGGCCATCAGGCCGGCAGGTCCTCCTCCCACCACAAGCACATCTACCTCATCCCTGACGGGGATGCGCCTTGACGGTTCAATAATCTCTTTCATATGTGCAAAGATAATAAAATCAAAATAATTTTGTATATTTGCAAAGTATATGAGTTCTGCCGTCAGGCGGGACTCCTTTTTAGTTGACTTATTATGGCAGATGTACACTATTTGAGCCAGGAAGGGCTCGACAAACTTAAGAAAGATTTAGCAGAAGCGCTTGCCCGCCGGCCGGTCATTTCGGCCGCAATTGCGGAAGCGCGTGAGAAGGGAGACTTGTCGGAAAACGCAGAGTACGAGTCTGCGCGTGAGGCCCAGGGGCTGCTTGAGCTCAAAATCGCCAACCTGCAGAATACCATAGCCAACGCCAAAGTGATCGACGAGTCGATGCTCAGCGCCGACAAGGTGCAGATGCTCACCCGCGTCAAGGTCAAGAACATCACCGCCGGCAGGGATATGGAGTTCACCATTGTCGGCGAGAACGAGGCGGACTTCTCCAAGGGCCGTCTGGCGGCCACTACTCCTATCGCGCGTGCCCTTATGGGGCATTCCAAGGGAGATACCGTCGAGGCCAAGGTTCCCTCGGGCGTTATGAAATTCAAGATCCTGGATATTTCATTATGACAATCTTTACCAAAATCGCGAAGGGCGAAATCCCTTCCTGGAAAGTGGCGGAGAACGATGAGTTCTACGCCTTTTTGGACATTAACCCCCTCGCAGAAGGGCACACCCTGGTCATCCCCAAGAATGTTGAGGACGACTATATCTTCCACCTCGACGAGGCTACCTATGCCGGCCTTTGGGCCTTTGCCCGCAAGGTTGCCCTGGCCCTCAAGGCCGCAGTTCCCTGCAAGCGGGTAGGCGTGGCCGTGCTGGGTATGGAAGTGCCTCATACTCACATACATCTGGTTCCTCTCCAGACCGAGGGCGACCTGGATTTCCGCAAGGAACACGCCAAGGTGACCCCTGAGCGTCAGGCGCAGATAGCCGCTTCAATACTTGCCGAGTATGAGAAACTTTAAGCTGCTCTTCGCCGCTTTGGTGCTGCTTGCAGCCTGCACCCCCAAGGCGCGTATCGACTGCACCGTGGCGCAGGCCCCGGGGAGCGAAGTTTCGGTGCGCCTGCTGGATATGAATACCTTCAAGGTGCTGGATACGGTCAAGACCGACGCCTCGGGGCGTATGCACTGCAAGGTGGATGTCAAAGACGGCGACCCAGAGTTCGTGTATCTTTTCTACAAAGACACCAAAATCGCCTCGCTCCTTCTGGAAAAGGGCTCGAGGGTGAGCGTCAAGGCCGATACGCTCGGCAATTTTTCCGTCACCGGTTCCGGGGAGTCGGAGAAACTTCGTGAGCGCGAACAGGCCTACGCCCGTTTCCAGGCCGATATGGATTCCACTATGGATCCTGCGGAGCTGTCACGCATTTTCATCGCCCATTACCGCGACAATGTCAAGTACGTTATGGGCAATATGGGCTCGCTGACTGTGGTGCCTGTGCTTTTCGAGCAGCTCGACATCTACTCTCCGGTATTTAACCAGAACACCGACGCGATCCTTTTCCGCAAGGTCTGCGACAGCCTCAAGCAGGTTTATCCTCTTTCCCGTTATGTCAAGGCCCTTGAGGCCGAGACTGTTCGCCGCGAGAACGCGCTGCGGGTCAAGTATATGCTCGATTCTGCCGAGGAGCGCGGCTATCCCGACCTCAACCTCCCCGGTCTTGACGGAGAGCGCATCTCTCTTTCTGGTCTGGGTGCCAAGGCCGTGCTGCTGCATTTCTGGGATTCTTCCGACGCCACCCACAAGATGTTCAACCTCGACTCCCTCCTCCCCATTTGGGAGAGCTGGCATTCCAGGGGCCTTGAAATCTACTCCGTGGACGTCAATCCCGACAAGTCCGCCTGGGCGTCCATCGTCAAGGCGCAGAATCTCCCCTGGGTCAACGTCAACGACGGCCGCGGCATCGCTTCTTCGTCGGTAATGCTCTACAACGTCACTTCCGTCCCCGCTTCCTTCCTGCTAACCGACGAGGGTATGTCGGCTGCCGATTTGGAAGGCCGTGACGCCCTTCAGAAAGAACTTCAGCGCATACTCAAATGAAATGCTACACCATAGGTGTCGATTACGGCACCGATTCGGCCCGCGCCGTGCTTGTGGATGCCTCTGACGGCACTATTGCCGCTTCTGCAGTAAGTCCTTACGCCCGCTGGGCCGAGGGGCGCTGGTGCGACCCTCTGAGCCAGCAGTTCCGTCAGCATCCGCTCGACTACATCGAGTGCCTCGAGGCGGTGCTGCGCGAGGTGGTGGCCGCCTGTCCCGAGCCTGAGGCCATCAAGGCCATTTCGGTGGATACTACCGGAAGCACCGTGTGCTTTACCGACGCGGAGGGCCTGCCTCTCTCGCTCCGGCCCGAGTTCGCCGGGGACCCCGACGCGATGTTCATCCTCTGGAAGGACCATACCGGTACCGCCGAGGCTGAAGAGTTTACCTCCGCAGGCACCCGTCATACGCCTAACTACATCTGCCAGAGCGGGAATCACTACTCTGCCGAATGTACCTGGGCCAAGGTGCTGCACGTTCTGCGCACCAACCCCGCGGTGCGCCGCGAGGCTTACGCCTTTGTGGATGAGTGCGATTTTATCACCAACCTGCTTACCGGCTGCCGAAGTTTCGCCGATATGAAGTGGGGTCACTGCATCCCCGGTGCCAAGCAGCTGTGGAATCGCGACTGGGGCGGATATCCGCCCGAGAGCTTCTTCGGTGAAATCGATCCTCTGCTGCTTCCGGTGCTTCACCGCATCCCGCAAAGCAATTACGCCTGCTCTGTCAAGGCCGGAAACCTCTGCCCCGAGTGGGCGGAAAAGCTGGGCCTGAGCACTCAGGTGGTGATAGGCGTGGGCAACTGCGACGCCCATTCCGGCGCCGTGGGTGCGGGGGTCCGACCGGGGGTAGCAGTACTCAACCTCGGGACCTCCGCCTGCTATATGGCGGTTATGCCGGTAGAGGAGATGAAGGGCCATTTCATCGAGGGCCTGTTCGGACAGTCCGAGGGGACGATTCTCGAGGGCTATATGGGCTACGAAACCGGCCTCTCGGCGTTCGGCGATATCTTTGCGTGGTTCAAGCGGCTTACCGGCCGCAGCCTTAACGATCTTGCCGGGCAGGCGGCTCAGATTGCCCTGCGCGACGACTTGCCCCTTGCCACCGACTTTTTCAACGGCCGCCGGGCCCCCAATCCCAGCAATATAGTTACCGCGAGCCTCAGCGGCCTGCGCATAACTACCGGACCTGCAGACATTTACCGCGCCCTGGTGGAGGCGGCAGCATTCGGCTCCAAGGCCTGCATCGACCAGTATCTCGACGGCGGAATACGTATCGACAAGATGATTGCCGTCGGCGGCATAGCCAAAAAGAGTCCGTTTGTGATGCAGATGCTCTGCGATGTGCTTGGCGCTCCGATTGAAGTGTCCGAATGCAGCGACGCCTGCGCTATGGGAGCGGCTGTCCACGCCGCCGTGGCCGCAGGGCTCTATCCTACCGTGCTCGAGGCAGAAGACGCACTTTGCCCCGGAGCCTGCGCGACTTATACTCCGGACGAGGAAAGGCACGCATTCTATCTGCGCCGTTACCAAAGATACAAGGAATTAGCTCAATTCGTATTATGACAATCCACGAACCCGCAAGGGACATCAAGGTCCGCGCCGAGGTTGACATCCTCGTTGTAGGCGGCGGTCCTTCCGGAATTATGGCGGCTTATGCTGCCGCCCGCACCGGTAAACACAAGGTAATGCTTCTTGAAAGCAGGGGATACCTCGGCGGCAATATGACCATAGGTCTCCCTATCCTGGCCTTCCTTGGGCCCAAGGGCAACCAGGTCATCAAGGGAGAACCCCAGAAATTCATCGACCGCCTGCGCGCCCGCGGCGCCGCTACCGAACACTTCCCGTGCAAGCTGCACAAATCGTTTACCATTGTCGATGGTGAAGAGGTGAAGAACGTATGCGCCGAAATGATGGAGGAGGCAGGAGTGGAAGTGCTAATGTACGTGTTCTGCTGCGGCGTTCTGAAAGACGGCGACAAGGTCAAGGGCGTTATCATAGAGAGCAAGTGCGGCCGCGAGGCCATCCTCGCCAAGACGGTCATCGACTGCACCGGCGACGGCGACGTGGCTTTCCGTGCCGGAGTCGAGTGCCACAAGGGCGATGCCGACGGCGGAATGCAGCCTCCCACTCTGATGTACCAGATGCGTGGCGTGGATGTTCAGGCCCTGCGTGACGCCATCGTGCAGCATCCGGATATTTACGATATGGACAATATGCCGCACTCTCAGTTTACGCGGCGCCATTTCATAACCGTAGGCCTTCGCAACCAGATACTTAAGGCCCAGGAGGCCGGGCTGGACATTCCGGTGTCACGTACCATCCTTATTACGGGACTGAAGCCCGACGAGATATGGGTGAATATGGTACGGGTAAGCGGAACCGACAGCACGGAGCCTGCGAGCTATACCCGCTGCGAGCTTACGGCGCACAAGCAGATCAAGGTGCTCAACGAGTATCTGCGCCGCTTTGTGCCGGGATTCGAAAATGCCCATATGGAGATAGTTTCTCCGTTTACCGGCATACGCGAGAGCCGTGTTATCGTTGGCAAGTATGTGCTCACAGCCGAGGACATAGTGGCTATGAAGCACTTCGACGATGCCGTGGTGGTCGCAGGATATCCTGTTGATATACACCACTCTACGGGCGGCGACTGCACAATGATCTTTACCGAAGACGCCTACGACATCCCTTACCGCGTGCTTGTTCCCGCCAAGGTGGAGTCGCTGCTGGTAGCGGGCCGCTGCTCTTCGATGAACCACGAGGCTATGGCAGGCACCCGCGTTATGTCCACCTGTATGGCCCTCGGCGAGGCCGCCGGCACTGCCGCGCGCGTCGCCCTTGAAGATGGCGTACTGCCGTCAGAGGTTGATGTCTGTAAGGTGCGAGCAGAGTTGCTTGCCAACGGAGCGTACCTGGGTTAGAAGAGTTTCTTGCTGACCGTTGCTACGAAATCTTTGAGGTAGAAAGGCTCGAAGTAGGCTATATCCCTGAAATTGCCGGCGTTGAATTCTTTCAGCGCCGGTTTTTTCATTCCCTCTGCCGTGGGGCACTCCTGGCGGAACCAGCGGTTTTGGCCTGCCAGCACTTCCTCGCACTTAAGTACTCCGTCGCCGATGAATAATATGCCGTCCGTCGCCGGCATTTCGAGTTTCGCCGAGGCGTCTGCGACCGTAGCCACCCTCGGCTCCGTAAGAGGGAGGGGAAAGGATGGATTATTGTTCGGCGTGCTGATGCCCCCGGAGCGACTTTGGCCCTTACGAACAGGAGCTCCGGGGGCCTCAGTGCGCTGAACAACGGCCATAAGCATATCAACGAAACTACTGTCCACCACTTTCGGAGCGACTTCGGTAAGCCGCTGGCCGTCAGCGGAATAGAGGGCGGTATAAACCTCCATACGCCGGGCGTCGATCATAGGCACTATATGCTTGCATCCTTCGGGCAAACCGGCCTCTATCGCCTGCGCCACAAGCACGTCCAGCGTGCCCACGGCCAGCAGCGGAATGCCGCCCCCGAAGCAAAGCCCCTTGGCAGTAGAAGACCCCACGCGGAGTCCGGTATAAGACCCGGGACCCATACTCAGGCACACAGCATCGCAGTCGCTTACCTTAAGGCCCCTCTCGTCCAGGATTTCCTTCACGTAAGGAGCGGTCATCGAAGCGTGGGCGCGCGGCTCGCTGCTATGGCGTACCGCAACTATCCGCTCGTCCTCGAGCAGGGCGGCGGAGCAAAGCGACGTAGAAGTCTCCAGCAGGATTATACGGACTGGCATGCCTCTGTAGTAGAGCCTGTAATGAATTGATCTATAAACACTTTAAGCTGCGGAACAATACCGGCGGCAAAATCCCTCAGAATGGGATACACCCTCAGGCCTTCAAACTTTTCCGGGGCCACTATGTTCCAGTTGGCGTTAAGCCCCTCGAACACCGAGATCAGCAGTCCGAGCAGCAGGGCGGTAGTGAAAATCGCAAACAGGCCGCCGAGCAGGCGGTTAAGCCACCCGAGCGTAGCCACTTTAATCAATTTGGTGATAAGATGTCCCACCAGAGCCATCAACAGGGCGCTTATCAAGAATATCGCGATGAAGCACACCACGTGCGTCACAGGCTCCTCGGTGCCGAACTGCAGCATAGCCACCTGGGTGAGGTCCGGCGAGAAACGGCTGGCCAGAATGGCGCCCACGATTACCGATAGGAGCGAAACTATCTGTGTAATAATACCTTTGGCAATGCCGATGATAATTCCCGGCACAAACAAGGCGAGCAATATTATATCAATAGTTGCCATTTGATAAAAAGCTACGAAATGATTATATTTGCAAGATTAAAATTCACTAGTGCAAAAGTAACTAAAAAATATGACATTCAAAGAATATAAAGGCCTTGACCTTGTAGCCGCCGGAAACGAGATATTGGAGCGGTGGAAGCAGAGGGGTGCGTTCGAGAAATCTCTGGAGTTGCGTGAAGGTGCGCCTGAATTCATATTCTTCGAAGGCCCGCCCAGCGCCAACGGTATGCCCGGTATCCATCACGTGATGGCCCGCAGCATCAAGGACGCCGTGTGCCGTTACAAGACCCAGAGCGGTTTCAAAGTTCGCCGCAGGGCCGGCTGGGATACCCACGGCCTGCCCGTCGAGCTGGGAGTTGAAAAGAAACTCGGCATCACCAAGGAAGATATAGGCAGCAAGATAAGCGTGGCCGACTACAATGCCGCCTGCCGCCGTGAGGTCATGAAATACACCGCCGAATGGCGCAACCTTACCGAGCGCATAGGTTACTGGGTCGATATGGACGACCCTTACATCACCTACGACAACCGCTATATCGAGACTCTCTGGTGGCTCCTTAAGGATATTTACGGCAAGGGCCTGCTTTACAAGGGCAAATCCATCCAGCCTTACAGCCCCGCTGCAGGCACCGGCCTCAGCACCCACGAGCTTAACCAGCCCGGCTGCTACCGCGACGTTAAAGATACCACCTGCTGCGCCCAGTTCAAGGTCGTGGGAGAAGAGGATCTTTACTTCCTGGCCTGGACCACCACCCCCTGGACCCTCCCGTCCAACACCGCCCTGTGCGTGGGGCCCGACATCGACTACGTTAAGGTACGCAGCGCCAATCCTTACACCGGCGCTCCCGCCACCTATATCCTTGCACAGGCCCTGGTAGGTGCCTGGTTCGGCGACAAAGTGCCTTACGAGGTGCTCCCGGGCACTTTCAAAGGCCGCGAGCTGGAGGGAATGCGCTACGAGCAGCTCATCCCCTGGTTCCGTCCCGACGAGGGCGCCTTCCGCGTTATCCTCGGCGATTATGTCACCACCGAAGACGGTACCGGCATAGTTCACATCGCCCCTACCTTCGGAGCCGACGATGCCAAGGTGGCCCGCCTTGCCGGAGTCCCCGGCCTGTATGTCACCGACAAAGACGGCGCTCCCCAGGCCCAGGTGGATCCTAAAGGCCGCTTCTACCGTATCGAAGACCTCGACCCCGCCTATGTGGCCGACCGCGTGGATTCTTCGTACACCCAGTGGGCCGGGCGCTACGTAAAGAACGCCTACGACTCTTCCCTCGCTCCCGACGCTCCCACCTTGGATGTGGATATCTGCGTTATGCTCAAGGCCGCAAACAAGGCCTTCCGCATCGAGAAGCACGTACATACATATCCTCATTGCTGGCGTACCGACAAGCCCGTGCTGTACTACCCGCTCAACAGCTGGTTCATCCGCACCACTGCCGTACGCGAGCAGATGATGGCCCTGAACGACACCATAGAGTGGAAGCCGGAATCGACGGGCACAGGGCGTTTTGGAAAGTGGCTCGAGAACATCCAGGACTGGAACCTCAGCCGCAGCCGCTATTGGGGAACGCCCCTTCCGATCTGGCGTACCGAGGATGGAAAGGAGGAGATTTGCATCGGCAGCGTTGCCGAGCTTTACGAGCAGATAGACAAGTCGGTGGCCGCCGGCTTTATGGCCTCCAACCCCCTCAGGGACGCGGGCTTCGACCCTTCCGATATGAGCCGCGCCAACTACGACCGTATCGACCTTCACCGCCCCTACGTCGATGAGATATTCCTCGTCAGCCCCACGGGGCGCAAGATGACGCGCGAGAAGGACCTTATAGACGTGTGGTTCGACTCGGGCGCAATGCCTTACGCCCAGACGGGCCTTCGCGGCAAGGACTCTTCCGATTTCGGCTGCACCGCCGACTTCATCGCCGAAGGCGTTGACCAGACCCGCGGATGGTTCTACACCCTGCACGCCATTCACACTATGGTGAGCGGAACTCCCGCCTTCAAGAGGGTCATCTCCAACGGACTGGTGCTTGACAAGAAGGGCGAGAAGATGAGCAAGCGCCTCGGCAACGCGGTGAATCCCTTCGAGGCTATGGACAACTACGGGCCTGACGCCCTTCGCTGGTATATGCTCACCAACGCCCAGCCCTGGGACAACCTCAAGTTCGACGAGGCCGGAGTAGAAGAAGTACGCCGCAAGTTCTTCGGTACCCTGTACAATTCCTATTCGGTGTTCGCGCTGTATGCCAATATCGACGGCTTCGACCCGTCTTCGCCTATGGTGCCGTACACCTCGCGTCCGCTCTTCGACCGCTGGATCATTAGCAAGCTGAATACCCTCGTGCGCCGCGTCAAGGAGGCCTACGAGGATTACGATATCACCACTGCAGGCCGCCTGGTGCAGGATTTCGTGTGCGACGACCTGAGCAACTGGTACATCCGCCTGAACAAGAAGCGCCTTTGGGGCGCGGGTATGAACCCCGACAAGATGGCCTGCTACCAGACCCTCTACGAGATACTCAAGGGAGTTGCCCTGCTGGGAGCCCCCATAGCTCCTTTCTTTATGGAGAGGCTCTGGCTCGACCTTGTGCCCGGCAGCGAGTCGGTACACTTCGAACCTATGCCGAGGGCGAATTCGGTGCTGGTGGACGAGGCTCTCGAAGAGAGTATGGCCTTTGCCCAGAAGGCGTCGTCGATGGTGCTGGCACTGCGCAAGAAGGTGGGAATCAATGTGCGCAAGCCCCTTGCCAAGGTGCTCGTGCCCGTGCTGGACGATGAGGTGCGCTCCCACATCGAGAAGGTAAAGGATATCTTCCTTACAGAGGTCAACGTCAAGGAGATAGAGTTCCTGCACGACACCACCGGCATCATTACCAAGAAGATCAAGCCCAACTTCAAGACCCTGGGCAAGATATACGGCAAGCAGATGAAGGAGATAGCCGCCGCGTTCGGCACCCTCGGCCAGGATGTGATTGCCGGTATAGAGGGCTCCGAGGAGTACGTGCTGGATCTTCCTTCCGGCCCCGTGGTCCTTCATCCCGGAGATTACGAGATCAGTTCCGAGGATATGCCGGGCTGGCTCGTCGCTACCGAGGGCAGCCTCACCGTGGCCCTCGATATAGTTCAGACTCCCGAGCTGGTGCTTGAGGGTGCCGCCCGCGAGCTTATCCATCCTATCCAGAACCTCCGCAAGGAGAACGGCTTCGAACTTACCGACCGCATCAGTTCGGAGATTTATGCCGACGGCCCCGCCCACGAGCTCATTTCCAAGGCTCTCGAGGCTTTCGGCGACTATGTGTCCAACCAG
>JAGCCX010000009.1 GCA_017651465.1 Bacteroidales bacterium | reverse complement strand
TGCCCTGTCGGATTCCTTGCCGGCCAGGCGTCCCAGGCCTCCTATGCGGCTTTCGCCGGCGCAGAATGCGGCCAGTACGGCCACTACGGGGAAGAGGTCGGGGGCGTGGTTGAGGTCGAATGTGAATGAGTCGAGCGGGGCGCGACGCACGCACACCGTGCCGCCTTCGAGCTCCGAGACTATCGCCCCTGCTTCGACCAGTACGTCGAGAATCGCTATGTCGGCCTGGATGGATTTCATATCCAGCCCTTCTATCTCGGCGCTTCCGGCTATCGCGCCCGCTACCAGGAACGGCGCAGCAGCGCTCCAGTCTTGTTCTATATCCAGGTCGGCGGCTTTGTAGCACTGGTCTCCGCGCACCTTGAAGGTGATGCCGGTACAGCCGCTCCAATCTTCATTTTCAAGCATTTGCGCATCGCCTTCCATCTCGCTGCGGGTGCTGATTCCAAAGTGCCTCAGCACGTCGAGGGTGATGTACATATACGGGATGCTTTTGGGGTTGCTGACGTGCAGGGTGCTGTCTTTGGAGCACAGGGGGAGTGCCATCAGGAGGCCCGAGATTAGCTGCGAGCCGCTCTCGCCGCTCACCTCTGCATTGCCGGGGATGAGGTTTCCGCGCACGGACAGGGGTACCCTGATTTCGCGTCCGGCGCTCTCGTCCAGATTGTTCAGCAGCACGCCGAAGGCAGCCATTATGGACGCCGCTTCGTTCATCGGGCGGCGTGTGAGGGTGCCGTAGCCTTCGAGCACGAAGGGGGCGCCGTTGATGGCCGAGAGAACGGGGATGCAGAGCCTCGAGAGCAGGCCCGATTCGCCCACATTGAGCAGCTGCAGGCCCGTGGCTTGTGTGAGGGGACCTATACCGGTGATTATCAACGTGCTGCCGTCGGACTCTACGCGGGCGCCGAGGGAACGTGCTGCCTGCAGGGCGGCCTCGCTGTCTTCGCAGGGGGAGTAATTGTAGAGGTGCGAAGTGCCCTCGGCAAGCGTGGCGGCTATTATGGCCCTCTGGGCGAAGCTCTTGGACGCGGGCATTCTCAGCCCCTTCTGGTGGAAGCCTGCTTTGCCTTTGTAAATCAATTGTTTGAGCTCTTCGGTGCTGGGCTGGCCGGGAGCGGTCGCCTCTTCGGGCGTGAGGGCGGCGTAGGTGAACGGAGCGCCCCGTTTGAGACATTCGATGCGGGTGCTGCGGCCTTGCTCGCCCATACCGAAGGCAATCAGGCGGCCCTGCAGGGAGTCTATATCTTCGATAATGATGCTGTAGAGCCCTTCGATACGTGCTGCGTCTTGGGGAGAGTTGCAGGCGGTTGCTATCTTGGCAATGTCGGCTCCGTACCGGAAACAGCGGGCCAGGGCCATCTGGAGGCCCTTTTCGTCGGGAGTTTCGGTGAAATTGTGATAAGATCGGATGATGGTGGTGCCGGACTCGTGGCAGAGCTTCTGGAAGCGGCGGCTCCAATCCGAAGGGGCCTCGATCTCAAGGTCTGCAAAGCGTGCTCCCGCCTGGATGGCGATGGTGAGGCGGTGCTCGGCCTCGGCGTAGCTGGCCGGAAGACCCTGTCCGTCAGGGCCAAAGTCGGCGCCGGGGCCGGCTTCGGTCCGGCAGGTTGCCACCAGGGGAATGTCGGTCTGTCCGAACAGATCTTCTATCTCGCTGTCAGTCAACGGACAAAGATCAAGACGGATTTCCGCCATTTCAAGATCGGGGAGAATATCGAGTATTTCGTCGTACGATTTGTGTTGCAGGCTGGTGCAGATCATATCAGTTAGTGTTTTGCTTACGAATATACGCCAAAAATTGGATAATTCCGATAAAATGGATAACTTTGCAGCCCTCAACCCTTTGCCCGAGTGGCGGAATGGTAGACGCGATGGACTCAAAATCCATTGTCCCTTAAAGACGTGTGGGTTCGATTCCCACCTCGGGCACCAGACCGGACTTTTTCGAGAAGTCCGGTTTTTCTTTCCGCGTAATCGATTGATTTACAACAGGATGTCCGTCGGGGTGATAAGAAGGAAGAGGGTTCGATATTTTTCTGTAACTTTGCATTGGCAATGATGATCTAGATTTTAATGAAACGGTTCACTATTCTGTCTGCGATCTGCATGCTGCTGAGCTCATCAATTGCGATGGCCCAGCAGCTTGATGCTTCTTGGGATTTGCCGGAGGAAAAGCAAACTATACAAAGGGTCGGCGATGATGTCCAGGACTTTGAGATAGGTTTGGGGGCCGGATTCGCTACGCCGCTAAAGTTTGGCAGCGGTATGAAGTTGGAGGCCGAGGCGCGATACAATATAGTTGGCTCACCTTGGGATCTTGGCCTGCAGTACTCGGCTCTTTTCGTAGAGAGTCCAAAGTATGGCATCAAGTTCAGCTCCGGCGCAATGTATAGTGCACACGTTGATTACAACTGGCGTAATTGGAATAATGTAGCACCTTTTGCAGGGCTCGGAGCCGGGTATTACAACGGTGAGTACTTGAATCCAAATAACCCGTTAGGTCACGACGGAACCACAACAAAGGCAAGCAACGCGTTCCTGTCTTTCCGCGGAGGCTGTGAATTCTGGGACCATCTTCGCATTACTGCAGAGTACCGGCTATTCTTCGGAGGCTCGCCATCAGTAATCTCCATCGGCGTCGGATGGAGTTTCTTTGGCGGACACAGGAAGTAAAAAGCTTTTATACGGCACAACTGTGCTTATTGGTTATCAATCTCTGGCGTACCTGTTTCCAGGGCTGGTTTGTCCTTTGCGTTGAGTGAGGTCACGACGCTGGTGCCGACTCGTTTCTCAATATTCTCGCGAGCTTCCCCGGCAATGCTGCCACCTTCACGGGCGATGTTTCTACTTTGATTGAAGGTCTTGGGCTGCTTTGCTTGGGAGATTGCCTTTGTGGATACTTCTGCAAGCATATTCAGAACCAATTCGATATCTGTCATATTGTCCCGCAGGTTCTCTTTCTTGAGCCCCTTCAGGTCTTTATATTCCAGTACGGTAAGCCCGCTCCAAGCTTTAGTAAGTTCATTTGTCAGTATAGCATAATCCTTCTCCTTTTCTATACCTCTTGCCTTCCATTCATCAGTCAGTTCTTTACGCATCCGGATGGATTGGAGCCGCTGGTTAATCCAGCCCTCTGAATAGCCTTTTGCCCGGTAATAATCTGCACCTCGCAAGATAGCCAGTTCCGGATCTTGAATCTCATCAAGGCGCTCACTTGCAACCTGGGCGATCCACTGTTTGAATGGCTCTGCCTTGGGAGATGGAATAGATTGAATAAGCCTGAAAAGTTGCTGCTGGTCGGCCACATCTGTTTGGCGCATCTTTCCGTCGGTAGCCTTCATTTTCAAAGTACTACAAATTGTAGTAGGTTCAGCACCTTCATTCTTCAAGCGAACCTTCAGAACACTCCAATACCTTTTTGGATCGGCACTGTCCGTCAGCACGGCTACGACATCTATAATTGAGAAATACCATTTCTCTTCTTCCTCGCTCCACGCGGTTCTAATCTTTCTTTCTCCGAATAGCTGGAGAGCTTCCTTCGTACTCATACAAAACCATTTTCTACAAATATAGCTGACATAACCAGTAATTCCAAGCAATTACAAGCTTGTAATTGTTAGGAAATGTCGATTATTCTTCTAATGGATTTAGGATCTGGCAGAAACTTATGTACCTCCCATATTCTTTCCAATCCCTCCATTAAAAGGTTCGAGAATTGTCCCGTTAGGGGCACGAGCAAGGCAGCAACCGTTCGTACTTTTTCGATCTTCCGGAAAGTGCGGACGGTTTTCCTTTTGCGGATGGCCTGCTGGCCTTGCTCGCGCCCGCCGGGCGCTACTACGTTACCCCACCCCCAAACCCCCGCCCTCGGGGCGGTGGCTTAGTCGGCGCCTTGCGCCTCCGGAATCCGGCCAAAACGGCCGGGCCTTTTTGTAATCTGATGCATATTGGGGAAAGTTTGGAAAGAGCGGGCGGTTTTCCTTTTGCGGATGGCCTGCTGGTGGCGCAAAGTTAAACGCCTGATAATTAGCATAATAAGCGATTCAGGGCACCCCACATTGGAGTACCCTGAATCGCTTAAACAGCTATGCTTCAATGATTTAGATCTGCAGCGTTGAAGAGTGCGGGTGCTGCACTTTCCAGCGGCTATTTCCTTTCGAGTCTTTTGCGTTGAGGGCCGGAAGTGAATAAGCAGCAGAGGAAAGGATTCTGCTGTCAGTGGTAAAAGAGAAAGCCGAAATAAATCCTGGGACCGGACGGAGCGGAGACGTTGCGCCCAAGGCAGTTGAGCCAGTCGGCCTTGAGGGTAAGGTGCATAACGTCGCTGACAATGAAATCGCAGCCGGCAAAAGGACACAATGCCAAGAATCCCTGCTTGTGGTATATGGTACCGTCTATCGGAGCCCAGGCCGTTTTTGGGGTCTCCTCCATCAGAAGCGTAGTGGCAGAGCCGCCGCCCACTGTGAGGCCGGCATACGGCATAACCTTGCCCAGGACCACGCAGGCATCGGCCAAGATACCGCCCCAGCCGTATTTCACGTAGCTCCCATTGCCTCTCTGATCCAGAGTGGAAACGTATCCTTCACTTCCCACCCTGAAATGATTGCCGACGTGAAGCCTGATAACACCCCCTATGCCCAAGGGCAAACCTTTGGCCGGTATTCTGTCCGGACCGATCGATCCCGACAAATATC
Source organism: Bacteroidales bacterium (assembly GCA_017651465.1). Classification (GTDB taxonomy): domain Bacteria; phylum Bacteroidota; class Bacteroidia; order Bacteroidales; family UBA932; genus Cryptobacteroides. Next base: position 14,023 of record JAGCCX010000009.1, on the reverse strand, counting down.
CGGTATGCACCATCATTCCGCCGTCAAAACCATTGAAAAGCTTTTTCTCCTGAGCCTGTGCCGGAAGTATGGAGAGCAAAAGGACCAGCGCCGATAAAACTTTCTTCATTTTTCCACGCTCTTTAAAATATACCTGCCTGCAGCCCAGACCAGCATCGGTCCGAGGCCGCAGTAGAAGGAGGCCGTAAACTCTTCGGGAATGCCGGGAAACAGCTTGAGCACAATGCCCAAGGTCATAAAAAAGAGAATCATTATCCAGCCTCTTGGCGGAAAGGTCTTGATCAAAGTGGTCTTCTCAGGGAGTCCGGCAATCCGCTTGCTGTACTTGTCCACGATACTCCGGAACATAAAAAAGAACCCGGCCAGGACAGCGGCGGTAATCAGCAGTAACCACCATAGCTCATCAGCCAGCATACGGCAGTACGCTCTGATACCCTTAATGGACAGAATGATGCCCGGAACGCCCCAGATAAGCGCCGCTAAGTAATAGAGGATGTTACGATTACACCAGCCTTTCATAGGTGCAAAGGTAGGTGTTTACAATCTATTCTTTTAGGAGGAAGAAAACCGAAATTGGGACAATCCGTGCATTGAACGGATGCCTTCCAATTTGCATTTATGGAACCATTGCAGGGAAATTATAAGCCGCTCAGGTTATAGGCTTCCGAATACGGAATAATTCCTTTATGGGGGTAATTCTTCAGCCAGGCCGGTTCTTTATGGCTGAGTTCTACTATTTCTGATACTGAGAGGGCGTCGAGTTTGTTCTTTACCTCTTCGAGAGTCATCTGTTCCTGGTGGCTGAAAATGGAAAGGTCGGGGGGTGTCTGGCATTTGAACACGATACTCTCGAGGTTGCCTCTTACGATTACGACTTTATCCAATTGAGGCACGTGGTCGTAAATCGTACTGTAGTGGACAGGGACGGGACCGAATTGAATGGCTTGATACCTCAGGCCGCTTATTGAAGTGCCGTGATTGCGAAAGTGCTGGAAATCAGAATAGAACATCTCTTTGTTCAATTGGGTTGCGCACTTCCCGCTGCCGGCGAGATACTTTACCATCGCCTCGATTTTGCGGTGGTCGAAAGGTGCGTAACCGTTCTCCAGAGAACGGGAAGTACCTTCATACATAATAGAGTTGAGGCCCTCTTTGATGTCTTCTTCAGGACTTGCAAGCACGGAAGAGAGAATTTTTGCGAACTCGTCATCTTCGAAGACCGGGCGCAGGTCCCGAATCAATCCAAGAGCCACTTCTTTCCTTCTCATAGCAGCAATCAGACGCCCGTTTGAATCGGACGGAACCTGGCCGTTCTCATACTTTGCCCATTGGTTGACCCCGAAGCCCATCAATTTGTTGATCTGTGTATGATTGAGGCCATATCTTTGCCTGATGGCGCGAATTTCCTCCGGAAAGGGAATCCCGTGCTTGATGCGGTATTGAGAATACAGGTCGTTAAGCGTGGCTTCGTCCTGCTCTGTGTCGGTAAAACGCTCACCCGTAACTTTGCACAGGTAGTATCGGGTATGGACATAAAAATCCTCCCCCCTGAAATCCATCTTCTCAACCGTCTGGACTTCAGTCACTTTGCCGCCCGTATACGGACTCTCAACAGTTGTTTCCTTCTCTGTATGCATAGCGAATCGTGTGTTCTGCTTTGTGGAATGAAACACAAATAGTATTCGAGCCAGGTCTCCCCAAAGCTATTTTGATGTATAGTTCCTCGTTTTCATAGTCTTTTCCAAACACCCAAAGGTCTCCAATATTATGAAGCGCCGACGCTATTGTCTCCACATAATCATCCACGTCAATGGTTCTGATAATTTCCTTGCGCTCGGCAGCAGTAATCCCCAGCATCTTCAAGGCTTCCAGATTCTTTTCTCTGTCCAAAAACAGGATCCCAAAAACTTCGAACTTTGGAAAGAATTGGGCAAGAAACCTTTCAACATCTTCTCTCGGCTTAATCATAGTCTTTTTGCAAAGATAATGAAAAGTGCTCAAAAACCAACTTAAAGTGTAAATATTTCTTAATGCTGTAATATAAAGTGATAATTATGCCGTAAACAGCCCGCCGCCCTCGTATTCGTTTACCCCCGTAGGGAGACAGCTGTACCAGCACCACCTATATAACGATGAGGACATAGATGGTGCGCAGGAGCCGTGATTATAATGGGGTTACTTATTTTAGCTTGATCCGTTCGCCTTTTTTGACGGATTTGGTCTTTTTCAAGATGATGAAGTCGTTGTGGGTGTTTCCGTCGGCGGAGTATTCCATATGGAGTTTGACCTCATTGGGTTTATTCTTGTCATAAGCGACTTTCCACGGTCCGCCGAGGATGGAAGACATAAAGAGAACGGAATTGCTGGTGGAAATGTTCACTTCATCGACCTTGACAAGCACGAAAGAATCCTTGGCTTCGGGGACGCGGATGTACTGGACGGTCATCTCGCCGGGGGTCCAGTCGCCGTCGACTATGAGCCCGTAGAGCTGGTAGCCGCTTGTCTGGTCGTACACTCCGTCGACACGCTTTCTGTAGGAATCAACGACCCAGAGGTCTCCGGATATCTCGCATTCCTCGCCCGCGGAACCGAGAAGTCCGAGGCAGGAAGAGAGGGTAATAATTGACGCTAATGCGCAGATAATCTTCAAGATGCTTTTCTTCATAATACTTACCTTTTCCACAAATGTAACAAGTTTTATCTTTATTCGCACGAAGTGAATCGTTGCTTTCATTATCTTTGTGTAGAAAAGATGACATTTCCGCTGGTCTGGATGGCCGGGATAGTTGAACAACGAATAGAGATATGATGAGTACGGACGATAACAAACAACTCTTTTTGCAGGCAGTTGGCAAGTTCCTGCTGGGCGTTTTGATTGTAGGGCTGCTGCTGTTCCTGCCGGCGTGGTCGCTACGGTACTGGCAGGGATGGTTGCTGATGGGAATCCTTTTCGTGCCTATGTTCTGTGCCGGATTGGTGATGATGGCAAAGAACCAGGAGCTGCTTCGCAAGCGCCTGAATGCCAGGGAAGAAGAGAAAGAGCAGAAGACGGTGGTCAGGATGAGCGGCTTGCTTTTCATTGCCGCATTTGTGGTGGCGGGCCTCAATTGGCGCTTCGGATGGTGCGTGCTGCCCGACTGGGCCGTATGGGCCTCGGCGGGCCTTTTCCTCATCTGCTATCTGCTTTATGCCGAAGTTCTGCGGGAGAACACATATCTTTCAAGAACGATAGAAGTGCAGGAGAACCAGAAGGTTATAGACACCGGGTTGTACGGCGTGGTCCGGCATCCGATGTATATGGCCACAACCGTCCTGTTCCTGGCAATGCCGCTGGTGCTTGGCTCTCCCTTCTCTTTTGTGATTATGCTGCTCTACCTGCCCCTCATTGCCAAGCGGATCAAGAACGAGGAAGCGGTCCTCGAGGAAGGACTGGACGGTTACAAAGAATACAAGCAGCGGGTGAAGTACAAAGTGATACCGTTTATCTGGTAAATCCGGTAAACTGCACTTTTGGCATTAACAATTCTGCGGGAAGTCCGTCTTACAGATGTGCCGCTTGAGAGCGCGCTGTAGCGGCAGATTATTTAACAGATTGAGTATGAAGCGTTTTTTACTGCTATTATGCATTATGATTCCTTGTTTGTCCTGCGTTGGGACTCAAGGAGAAGCGGTGAGCAAACCCCGCATTTCTAAAGCCATTTCCGAGTGCCGTAACTACGAAGGAGCGGAATATATTAAACTCGGGCGCTTTGCCACGGGAGCGATAAAAGGTATCGTACGTTTGGCCGGCAAAGAAGATCCCGATGCCAAGGCGGCAGACGAGCTGATGAGCGGCATCAAGGGTGTTACGGTGTTAAGTTACGACGATTGTTCGGAGGAGGACAAAGCAAGCATAATCAGCATATTGACGAATGCCCTTGCAGATTCGGAGCTGCTGATTGAGGCAAGCGACTCTGGCGAAAAGGTGAAAATCTATGGCTCTTGCGACGAGGGTTCCGACATAGTCAGAGACTTCGTTTTATTTGCTCCGTCGGAATCTGCGCTGATCTGCATCAAGGGCTTCTTTTCGATGGAGACAATAGCCAGGATTGCCACCGATGACTGAGTCCCTGTTCCATAAAGATTATCTGCCGCTTGCCGAAACACTGTACCGGATTGCCTATTATATGCTGGAATCCGAGGTGGAGGCCGAAGATGCCGTGCAGGAGTTATATCTGCGGCTGTGGGAATCCAGGGACAGCCTCGACGGGATAAGGCTCCCGAAGGCCTACGCCATCAGGCTGCTTAAGAATCTTTGCATAGACAGGATAAGGAAGGCCAGTCACGAGACTTTCCCCGAGGAACTTCCTCAGACCGGATTCTCACCGGCTCCGGATGATACCTTCGATGCCAAGACACGTCTCAACAAGGTCTTGGAGGCTGTCAAGGCTCTGCCTGAGCGGCAGCGTAAAGTGCTCATCCTGCGGACCGTAGATGGCTTGTCTTACGAAGAGATAGCCGAGCGGACCGGAATGAATTATCTCACTTGCCGCGTACTGCTTTCGCAGGCCCGGTCAAAAATAAAACACAAGGTATGAAAAGGATACAAGACATAGAAAAACTGCAAGAAGAAGAGCTGGAAATGGCTGCTCTCGGCGAGAATATAACGATTCCTGCCGGTCTGACAGAGCGCGTCGAGGCCGCAATCGCCGCAAAGGAGGCCATCAAGCCCAAGGCCGAACCGGTGAGGTGGATTCCTTATGCCGCCCTCGCAGTTGCTGCGGGCCTGGCCGCCGTGGCCATTATTCCCCACAACGGATCCGGCAAGCTTCAAGATACTTTCGACGATCCATATCTTGCGTACGCCCAGGTTGAGGCGACATTTCAAAAAATATCGGACAAAATGGCCCTCGGAGTGGACCTGGCAGCCAAAGCCGGGCAGACCGCCGAGAAGCCGATGGAAATAATCAATAAAATCAAATAATAATGAAACGTATAGTCATCATTGCAGCTCTGCTGCTCGCAAGCATATTCTCCTTTGCCCAGACAGGTAAAAGCATTTATCAGAAGTATTCCGATGCCGAAGGTGTAAGCGCCGTGTACATTTCGCCGGCTATGTTCAGGCTCATCGGCAAGATTCCCGACCTCCACGTCGAAGGCGAAGACGTCAACCTCGCCCCGATAATCCAATCGCTTTCAGGACTTTACCTGATCGACAGCGAGAATCCTTCAATCAATGCCGAACTCAAGGCCGAGGCCGAGAAGTTAATCAAGGCCGGCCGCTACGAACTCCTGCTTGAGGCCAAGGACTCGGGCGAGGTAGTAAGAATGTACACGGTTGGTACCGAGGAGGTAGTCAACGGCTTCGTTATGATTGCCGATGAAGGGGATGAGTCAACCTTCATCTACCTCGACGGCAAGATGAACCGGGACGACCTGGAGACCCTCATCGCCGAAAAGATGAAATAAGTCCTTCGTCGGTGTCATCGGCATTATAATAAAAAGAAGAAACGCTCATTATGAAAGCAACGAGGAGTCTGCTGATGGCTGGAATGGCGGCGCTCTTGGTGCTGTCCTGCGGCACCAAGTCCACCAACGAGCCCATACGCTTTGCCAATTACAATATGAGGGAAATATTGGCCGTCGATACCGCCGACAGGGCTTTTTACAAGCGTCTCCCGCTCATCGTCAAACGAATAACTGACTACGACTTCGATATTATCGGCACCCAGGAAGTCACGTATGAGATGCGCTCGGCCTTGTTCGAGGTCCTCGGCGACACTTACGGCATCTTCGGCTCCGGGCGGAAGAACTATTCCAACGGCGAGGGGACTCCCATTATGTACAAAAGAGACCGTTTTGACCTTCTGGACAAGGGGAATTTCTGGCTGTCGGAGACTCCTGATGTCCCCGGCAGCGTGAGCTGGGACTGCTCACAGGAGCGGCTGGCGACCTGGGGGAAATTCCTTGACAAGAAAACCGGGAAGAAGTTTCTGTACATCAACACGCATTTCGACCATCGCGGACCAATATCCCGGGCCAAGGCGGCAGAACTGCTCCTGCAGAAGGCGCGCGAACTTGGAGGCGGTCTCCCCGCCTTCTTTTCGGGCGACTTTAATGCTACCATATCATCTGACGAGCTGGCCGTCCTCTCCGATAATGACTTAGTCAAGGACAGCTATGCTTCCAGCGTCACGGAGCCCACGGGCAGGGTCGGTTCTTATTATGGATTCGACTTTGATATTCCGGACGACGAAAACAGGATCGACTACATCTTTGTCCCCAAGAGCGCTACAGTTCATTCGTACGCCTGTATCGACGACGATTTTCGCGACCGCCAGTACTCTTCCGACCACTGCCCGCTGCTGGTAGTCGTCTCCCTGAACTAATGGTTATGATTCCCTCCGCGTGTACGGGGCACTAGTTTTGGGTGCGCCGGTGAACAAATAGCCGGGTTTTTGTGTACCGAAGGCCGATCCGCCGCGCGCACTTGATTTTAATCTTATTAAAAAGTATTTTTGTGTGACAGGATAATAATCCTATCCCGCATAAATAATAAATCACAACACAAGCTATGACCGTATCGTCTTTGGAAGAGTCTCATTATAAAACTTTATCCTTGCCTTAGTAAAATCTCACCCGCTGCAATAGAGGATGATACTACCGAAAGCCCGCTCTTTCCAATCTCAAAAGATGGTCAGGGCGGGCTGAAACGGTATTAAGTCGCAGTCTATTTGATCCCGTACTTGCGGAGGATTTTCTTGACGGGCTTCTCTATCGATTTGGCCCAGAGGGTGTAGCCGTAATTGTCGGGATGCACTCCGTCCACGGTGGCTTCGTGGCTCGGCGGGCACGCATCCGGCGTGATGAAGTAAACGTCTTTATACTTTTTGCGTCCCTCGGGCGTGGACTTGATTTCCTTGAAAATGAGGGACGCCATATCCATCTTGGCTTGCTCCTTTTCTTCTTCGGCGGTGTTGAAATTGCGCCTCTCCCTGAAAATGGTTTGCTGGAAAATCATAGGCTTGCCGGGATGGGCCGCGATCATACGGTCGATAAACGGCACAAGGCGCTCGCGTATCATCTCGGCCTTGGGATTGGAGAAAGAATCGAACACGAAAGCGTCGGCATCGACATCCACCAGCACGTCGCAAAAATAATCCTGGAGCATACAGCGGCCGCTGCAGCCCAGCGAGAGCATTTGCAGCCCGGTGGCACGGGAGAACTGGGCCGGATAGGTCATTCCGGAGCGGGATGTGCTCGAGCCGTGGGTGTAGCTCGAACCCCAGATGGCGATGCGGTGCCTGAACGGATTGGGCACGCTCTCCATCGATGCGCCTTGCTCGACGCCCACCTTAATGGAATACTCTTCGCTGTAGGCGGGGAAGTACAGCAGGAACTCGTGCTCGCTCCCGTCCATCCCGGAGATTAACTTGAGCGGTTCCGAAGGGTTTTTGCGGGGACTCACGCCCGATGATGCCCAAATCCATTTGCCGTCCTGCCTAACGTACAAGTCGTATCCGCGGGCGGAAATTATGTTGGTGTTCACCGGGTCGTCCATCTCTCCGTACACGGTACAGACGCTGATGCTGCGGGAGTCGGTCTTGAATGCGCAGGCCATACCGGAGCTCATCCGTACGAGCTGATTCTCGCGCTTGGTGAAGCCCTTGTAGAGCGTAGTATCCACCCGGTGGTACGGATTGGACGTCTTGCCGGGCATAAGTTTTCCTACGATGGTAAGATCTGTTGCTTCCGAATAAACATAGTTCTGAGCCGATGCGGCGGCAGATACAGCAAGGAGGATGAAAAGAATGAAACGTTTCATACCGAAATAACTATTGACACGGCGAATTTACATAATTTAGCCGAAACTAAAAACGGGCGCTGGGCCGGCAGTTCTTCTTTTACCGCCACCAGCCTTGGAGCAAAACAGAAATTCTTTATATTTGTAAGTTAGATTTGACTCCTTGCAATGGCTTCTCCAGGCAAATTACGGCAGTTTCTTCGCGGCGAGTTCGGCACCGGGCTCGGTATCATAGTCATTGCCGCCCTGCTGGTGGAAATGATAACCATTGTGCAGTACAACAAGCTCAGCTCCTTGTTCTTCCGTGACCTGGATATCCGTTCCCGCATAGTCCTTGGGAATATGGCCGACAACATCAGCCATACTCTGGAGCTCACGGAGACCACGATGAAGGAGAACGAGTGGGAGATACGCTCCAGCCTCTCACAGCCCGATTCGATGTTCAACGCCATCGTGCAGCTTATCGACGACAACCCGCACGTGGTGGGAGGATGCATAGGCTTCGTGCCTTATTACTACCGTTCAAAGGGACGGCTGTTCGAGCCATACGTGGTCAAAACCGGCGACGGATACAGAATGGAGCAGATAGGAGGCGAGGATCACGACTATACTCAGACCCCGGCGTTCCGTCAGGTGCTGGAAGACAAGCGTCCGATCTGGTCGGACCCTTATGTGTACGGCACCGACAATCCTATGAGCCTTACTACGTATTCGTATCCCATTTTCGACAAGAAAGGGAAGATCGTTGCCGTATGCGGCCTGGATATGGACCTCTCGTGGCTCGGCGACACCCTCAATGCCAGGCAACCGTATCCGAATGCCTTTGCCTTGATGCTGAACGGCGACGGCGCTCTTGTGGCCCCGCCCCCCGAGAGCCGGGCTACCCCGGAGTTCGTGGACGAAGTTGTGAAACTGGTCAACGGGGAGCAGACGGAATTGGACGTCAAGAAGATAACGGTCCGCCAGACCAAAATGAGGAAGGAGCCCTACTGGACCCTTGTGCAGGTCTATCAAGACAGCGAAGTGCTGTCGCCCCTGCGCAAGCTGCGCCTGGAGCAGTTCCTTTGGGCTTTGGCAGGCCTTCTGGTCCTGTTCTTTATGATAGAGCGTTTTGCGCGCAAAGAGCGACAGCTGCGAACGGTCACTACGGAGCAGGCGCGCCTGGGCGGCGAACTTGCCGTAGCCAAAAGAATCCAGATGGAGATGCTGCCCGAAACATTCCCTCCGTTCCCCGAGCGTAAAGACCTTGACATATACGGCAACCTGATTCCCGCCCTCGAGGTGGGAGGAGACATTTTCGACTTCTTCATAAGGGACGAAAAACTCTTCTTCTGCATAGGTGACGTGAGCGGCAAGGGTGTGCCGTCGGCAATGCTGATGTCGGTGATACACTCGCTGTTCAGGATGGTTTCCGAGAGCGAAGACAGCCCCTGCCGCATTACGCAGGCCCTTAACAGCCAGCTCTGCCGGGATAACGATGCCAATATGTTCGTTACCTTCTTCTGCGGAGTGCTGGACCTCAAGTCGGGCCGGCTGCGCTATTGCAACGCGGGCCACGACCGTCCGCTGATGGTCGGCAAAGCGGTTGAGGAGCTTGACGCGGTGGCCAACCTCCCGCTGGGCGTTTTCGGCACCACCGAATTCGAAGAGCAGGAATGCCTCCTGCCTCCGGGAACGGCCATTCTGCTTTACACCGACGGCCTTACCGAGGCCAAGGATACCCAGAGGCAGCAGTTTACCCTCGCAAGGGTAAAGAAGGTCGTTGAAGACAGCCATACTATGAGCGCCGAAGCGCTGGTGACCGGCCTTGTGGGCGAGGTGGGCAACTTTACCAAAGGTGCTCCGCAGAGCGACGATATGACCCTGCTGGCAATACGCTACCTGAGTGCCGGGTGGGAGCTGTACGACAAGATAAGCCTCTCCAACGATGTCAAGGATGTGGAGAGCCTGGGGCAGTTCAGCAAGTCGGTGTGCGAGCGCGCTTCGGTCGATGCCAAAACCGCCGCGAGGCTGAGGCTGGCGCTCGAAGAAGTGGTAGTGAATGTTATGTCCTACGCTTATCCCGAGGGCCAGGACGGATACGTGGATGTGGAGGCGCACTCGGACGGGAAGGAGCTTACCCTGACGGTAACCGACAGCGGCATTGAGTTCGACCCGACTGCCGTGGAACTGGCGGATACGGGCCAGGCTGCCGAAGACCGCAGTCCGGGGGGCCTTGGGATACTGCTGGCACGCAGTATGATGGACTATGTGGGATATGAGCGCTCTGGAGACAAAAATGTATTAACACTTAAGAAATCATTAATATGAAAATTAGCATTCAGGAAATCGATGGCAAGCTGGTGGCATTCCTTTCGGGTGAACTGGACACGGCTGCGGCTGCAGAGGCAGAAAGGGAGCTCCACCCCCTTCTTGAAAGCGAGGGACGCGATGTGGTCATAGACTGCACCGAGCTCGAATACATAGCGTCCAGCGGCCTGCGCATCCTTCTGGGCATACTCAAGAAGGTCAAGGCCGACGGCGGCCGCGTGGTACTTCGAAACGTCAACGAGGTCATACGCGACGTGCTGGAACTGACGGGATTCATCAAAATCTTCGAGTTCGAATGAAACGCCTTCTGTGGATTGCCTTGCTGCTCCTTGCCGGGAGCGGCCTTAAGGCGCAGGACAACAAGCTTGTGGTGGACGCCGACCTTCTTACCCGCGGCGAGTTGCGGATAGGAGGCCTTGCCCTCGAGGATGATGATATTCCCGACAACGCAAGTTTTATCCTTGAACGCTCCCGTCTGGGAGTTGCGTACGAGGGGTCCTCGCTGCAGGTAAAGCTTACGGCCCAGCACGCCTCTACCTGGGGGAGCGCCGAGAGCAGCTCGTTCACCGTTTACGAGGCCTGGGCCAAGCTCCATTCGAAAAAAGGTCTATTTGCCCAGATAGGACGCCAGAACCTTTCGTACGACGACCAGCGTATCTTCGGCTCGGACGAGTGGTCGATGACCGGACTCTCGCACGACGCCCTCAAACTTGGCTACGAAGGGCACGGGCACAAGGTGCACCTGGTAGGCGCGTACAACCAGAATCTGGGCAATATGTCGGGCGGCAACTACTTCAGCGGCGGAATCCAGCCGTATAAGTCGATGGAAGCCCTCTGGTACCACTACGACGTGCCCAATACCGGCCTGGGCGCCTCCGTCCTGTTTATGAACGCCGGAATGCAGGGGGGCGACAAGGGTGTCGACGAGCAGACTTTCTACCAGCAGATGGCTGGCGTTTATGTGTCTTACCGCCCCAAGAAATGGTCCGCAGAGGCCGCCTACTATCACCAGATGGGAAAAGATGAGAGCGGCCTTCCTATCGACGCCTGGATGGCGAGCGCCAAGCTCTCTTACGATCCCAGCGCCCACTGGTCGGTTTACGGCGGATATGATTTCCTGAGCGGCGACGAGAAGTTTGCCACTCCTCCCAAGGGCGCCATAGGCCTCACGCGGCACGAGACCATACACGGCTTCAGCTCCTTGTACGGCTCCCACAACAAGTTCTACGGGGCGATGGACTTTTTCTACGTAACCACGTATGTGAGCGGCTTTACCCCGGGACTTCAGAACGCTTATATCGGCGGCAAGTGGATGCCGGGCCAGAAGTTCTCGCTGGACGCGTCTTATCACTTCCTTGCCACTGCCACCAAACTCGAGAACGCCGATATGCCCCTGGGGCACGAAGTGGAACTCAAGGCGTCGTACCGAATCCTCAAAGACTGCTCGCTGAGCGTCGGTTATTCGTATATGAACGGCACCGACACTATGGTGGTCCTTAAGAGGGCGGCCGGCACGGGTGACCTGCACTGGGCCTGGCTGATGCTCATCATCAACCCTAGGATATTCAGCGGAGCCTGGCAGTAAGCTACTGCGTAAGCATCAGGGTCCGGAAGCAGTCGATATCTTCCTCTCCCACACCAATCGAAAGGAGGTAGTTGCGTGCCCCCTGGCAGAGGCTGCCTTCGTCGCCCGCCAGGCTGCGCAGGTAGCTTGCTGTGGGCTCGCAGGCCCATTTGGTGCGGTCGTTGGCAAAAATCAGATTGTCTTCGGAATATGCTATGCTCCAGCCTCTTGGAGCAAAGTAGGTGAGCTCGAATTCCTTGGATATATCTCCTTCGGCTACGCCCAGTACTCCCAGCAGCAGAATCGTCAGCGTGCCCGTGCGGTCGCGGCCGAGGGAGCAGTGGTAGTACACCGGCTTGTCATTCTTGACGCAGTCCAGGATGAAATCGAAGCACTGCTTGGTCTTGGCCGCATCGTCGATGAGCATAGTGGGCCCGCCCTGTTCGATGACCGGGGCGCAGAAGTCCAGGCCCTTCACCGCCGGGGCTGAAAGTACGTCTGAGTGGCCGCGAAGGTCCAGCTGGGCCTTGATTCCCTCCCGGAGGACTTCCTCGCCGCCAAGCTTGTTCAGGGTCCATTTTTCCATACGGCCGCCACGGTAAATCTTGCGGTATTTGACGGTTTTTCCGTCGGTGGTGGCCCATCCGCCAAGGTCACGGGCGTTACGGCAGTTGTCTTTGAAATATACCTGATGCAGGTGTCCGGTGGTGTAGAAACTGCCCTCCGAGAGCACTCTGCCGTCCTTTTGGGTGCTTACCTTGAAAGTATATCCGGTGTTGGGAAGCAGGTTGGTAAACGACACGTAGCTACTGCCTTTCTTAAGTACTTCAGTGTACTCCGAGCCGGGTTCCTTGAGCTCGAAAAGCAGCTTTCCGGCGCCGGGATCGGCACTCCAGCGAATGCAGTAAACCGGAGGAAGGTCGGAGTCGGGCTCATCGGTGCACGACTCGTTATATCCTCCGTAGTAGTCGAAAATCTTGGTGAACGAATAATCGGTGTCGGGATATGATACCTCGGTCAGGAACTTTTCGACATTTATGTTCGTAACCAGCACCGTATCGGCGTCGTGAATCTCCGGAACCTCTCCCTTGGGATAGTTCTCGGAGGTCTTGGGTGCGCAGAAAGTCAGCGCCGGGAGAATCAAAAGAAAGGACAATAGTTTTTTGCTCATATTACAAATGTAGGCTTAAATACTTAAGTAGCGAATGTAATTTGAAAAAAATGCCGAATTTTGAAGAAAACACAGCCAAAATATGAAAAAACTCTCCTTTGCTCTTATTCTTGCCGTCCTAAGCTTTATGCCCGGGCGGGCACAGAACATTAGTTACGGCACTTCCCATCCTCTCAGGCAGCCTATTCCAATGATTCTCGATACCGACTTTGGCAGCTGCACCGACGATTTGTTTTCCATAGTGATGCTCTATCACTACATAGAGGACGGGTTGGTGGACCTGAAAGGAGTCATTGTTGACAGGGAAGGGGACAGGAATGCTGTCCTGGTGGATATTTTCAACCTGTACTATGGCCATCCCGACATACCCATCGCGCTGGAGCATAACGGCGTAAAAGATCCGTACGATTTTATTCCCTACAGCCGTCTGGTCGATTTCAAAAAGCCCGGCGGCGACTGGCTGTATCCGCGTTCCATCGATCCGGCCAAACTGCCGGAAGGCTATAAATTCTACCGTAAACTGCTCTCGGAGGCTGAGGACCATTCGGTGGTTGTGGTGGCAATTGGTATGATGACTTGTCTCTCTCAGCTCTTTGAGTCGGGCCCCGACGAATTCTCCCCGCTTGACGGAACGGAACTTTTCGGCCTAAAAGCCAAGGCTGTTTACGTGCAGGCCGGCCACTTTGACGGGAACGACAACCTGAGCGGCTACAATATGCGCACCGCATCCGAGGCGGCGGCAGTTTTCTATGACAAGCTGCCTCGTAACGTGGACCTGGTGCTGTCTCCTACCAACGTGGGCGAAATGATGGACTATACCTCCAAGGATATACTAACAGACCTGTCCTATACCAACCTGAATCCCATAAAGACCGTCTATACCCAGTTCGATTGCGAGGTGGGACAGCGTATGTGGGACACCAACTGCGTGGTCAATGCGGTGCTGGGCGACGGCGAATACAACCTCTCCCCGCGCGGATGGGTGCGCTATGTCGACCGGGGTGAGGCATCGCAGATGATTTTTACGCCCGATCCGGAAGGGAACGCACGCTATCAGCTGCCGGGTGACACCTATTTTGCCGAAGAAAAGGTGATGGATATCCGGCGTCATACCCGTATGAACCGTTATCCCTCCGCCTGCTCCATCGAGGCCCCTCAGCCTCAGCTTACCGGGCCCGATGCGGTGGAATGGGCA